>NZ_DCQO01000001.1:0-96296 GCF_002323495.1 Olleya sp. UBA1516 | reverse complement strand
CCTGGAGTATCAATAATATTAAAATGATAATCCTTTGTTGTTGGAGTAGGTTCTGCATTTTCTAATGGGAACTTCCAAGTACAAGTTGTAGCTGCAGACGTAATAGTAATACCACGTTCTTGCTCTTGCTCCATCCAGTCCATTGTAGCAGCACCATCATGCACTTCTCCAATTTTGTGCGAAACACCTGTATAATAAAGAACACGCTCTGTTGTTGTAGTTTTACCTGCATCAATGTGAGCTGCAATTCCAATGTTTCTTGTATATTTTAAATCTCTAGCCATGTCTTATTAAAATCTAAAGTGAGAGAATGCTTTGTTTGCCTCAGCCATCTTGTGAGTATCTACACGTTTTTTAACTGCTGCTCCTTCTTCTTTAGCTGCTGCTAAAATTTCTGATGCTAAACGCAATGCCATAGATTTTTCGTTTCTCTTACGAGAATAACTAATTAACCATTTCATTGCAGTTGAAACCTTACGATCTGCACGTATTGGATTAGGTATTTGAAATGTTGCTCCTCCAACTCTACGACTACGTACTTCTACGTGAGGCATAACGTTTGATAACGCATCTTTCCAAATTTCTAAAGCTGTTTTTTCTTCGTCTGTCTTCTTTGTATCTACGATGTCAATTGCATCATAAAACACTTTAAAGGCTACAGACTTCTTTCCGTCCCACATCATCATGTTAACAAATCTAGTTACTAACTGATCGTTAAAGCGAGGATCTGGTAAAAGCGGTCTTTTTTTCGCTGCTCTTTTTCTCATGTCTTCTTCTTAAGTTTTTAATTAACTTTTAGGGCGTTTTGCACCATACTTAGATCTACGTTGTGTTCTACCTGCAACACCTGCTGTGTCTAAAGCACCACGAACGATGTGATATCTAACTCCTGGTAAATCTTTTACCCTTCCACCTCTAACCAATACTATCGAGTGCTCTTGTAAATTGTGACCTTCTCCACCGATGTATGCATTTACTTCGTTTCCGTTTGTTAAACGAACCCTTGCTACCTTACGCATTGCTGAGTTAGGTTTTTTAGGTGTCGTTGTATAAACACGAGTACACACACCACGTCTTTGAGGACACGAATCTAAAGCAGCCGATTTACTCTTCTTGGTTATTTTGGCTCTTCCTTTTCGTACTAATTGTGAAATTGTTGGCATATAACTTTAATATAATTTTATGTTACCTCTCTTTAAGAGGGGTGCAAATGTAGTGATTATATTTAATTAATCAAATCATAACACATTAATTTTCAATAGAATTTAAAAATAAATCACAGCACCATATTATATAGTAAGTTTTTTACGTTATTTTATCCTCTAAAACATAATTATCACATCTTGAATCTAAAAACAGCAACATCAATACTTTTTATTCTTCTATTTCAATTTAGTTGGAGCCAAGAATTAGTTTTAAATATTTCTGGAATTGACTCAAAAGATGATAAAATTATTTCATATTATGATTACACTAAAAAGCACGAAACCCTACAATCATTAAAAGATGAAATAACACTATTTCAAAATAAACTTAAGAAGAACGGTTATATTAATAACACACTTTTTAGTATTAAAGAAAATAAAGACTCAGTTTTTTCAGTTTTACTACAATTAAATAACAAAATAGAATTTTTAGCTATAACACTAGATAGCTCTATTACTAAGCAAACCTATTATTCAAAATTGAATTTAAAAATAACCAAAGACAACGAAGTCATAATTCCTTACAGCAATATAGAAAACGAACTTATAAAGTATAATAAAATAATAGCCTCAGAAGGCAACCCTTTTTCGACATTAAAACTAAGCGACATTATTAGTCGTGATCAAAACACATTAACCGCTAAACTTATAATTAGCAATGACGACAATAAAAGAAGTCTTGATAAAATAGTAATTAAAGGATACGAAAAATTCCCGAAGTCCTTTTTAAAACGTTTTTTAAAAATTAATAAAAACAAGACCTTTAATATTGAAGCCATTAATAAAAAAACAAAATCATTAAACAATTTAAGTTTTGCAAGACAATCAAAAAGTCCTGAAATATTATTTACTAAAGATTCCACTCACCTATATCTTTATTTAGAAAAACTAACAAGCAATAATTTTGATGGATACATTGGATTTACCACAAACGAAAACACAAATAAAATTGAATTTAACGGATACCTTGATTTAAGCTTAAATAATAATTTAAATTACGGAGAAACCTTGTACCTAAATTACAAGAGCGATGAAAGTGACCAAAAGAATTTCAATCTTACCACCACTCTGCCTTACGTATTTTCATCGCCAATAGGTATTGAAGCATCGTTACAAATTATAAAACGAGACTCCTCTTTTATAAACACAAAACAAAAAGGAAGCCTTTACTACCAATTAAACGACGCTAATCGCATATATGCAGGAATTGAATCCACCGAATCGAGCAACTTATCAAACACAGAAGGTTTTACTAACATCATAGACTTAAACAGCCAACTTTTTACCATAAAATATCAATACAAAACATTACAAACCGCAGAAAGAATTTTCAAAACAAAAACCGATTTAAGCTTAGAGCTTGGAACAGGCTCAAGAAAAACAACCACAAACAACACTAAGCAAACCTTAATAACCATTATTGGAGAGCACATATTTAAATTAAATCACACCAACAGTATTTATACTAAAGCACTGATACATAGACTTGAATCTGATAATTATTTTGACAACGAGCTATATAGGTTTGGAGGAATAAATAACATTAGAGGTTTTACCGAAAACAGCCTAAGTGCAAACAGCCTTAATATGCTAATGACAGAATATAGGTACACGTTAAGCGAAGGCGTGTTTGTAAATACAGTTTTAGACTATGCCAACTTTAAAAACCAACTACTAAACCAAAATGAAAATCTTATAGGTTTTGGCTTTGGATTTGGCGTTTTAACAAACAGCGGATTACTACGTTTTATATACGCTAATGGTAAGACAGAAAATGAAACAGTAAAATTCTCAAATTCTAAGATACACCTAAGTTTAACTGCTAATTTTTAGGTAAAACTTATGTTATTATTGAATATTTCAAAAAAAAAATGAAATTTTAACCAATAAATATTGTTTAATTAACTTTTTATTATGATTTTTGGCATAGACTAATTCAAATAAATTATAAAATGAAAACAAAGTTTAGTGGAATTTTAACGCTATTTCTAGCGTTTGTTGTGCAACTATCGTTCGCACAAGACAAAACAGTTTCAGGAGTTGTTTCTGACGAAAATGGGTTGCCTTTACCTTCGGCAACTATTGTAGTTAAAGGAACTTCTCAAGGAACGACAACAGATTTTGATGGTAATTACTCTATTGGTGTAACAACTGGTGGTGTTTTAACATTTAGTTATGTTGGTTACGGTACTAAAGAAGTAAAAGTTGGTGCTAGTAACAGTATTAATGTAAGCCTTGAGCCAGATAATGCTCTTGACGAAGTAGTAATTACCGTTTTAGGTATTGAAAGAAAAGCGGATGAGCTTACTGCTGCTACTGAAACTGTAGACGCAGAAGTGCTGACACAGGCTTCTAACCCTAACGTAATACAGAGTTTAGCTGGTAAAGTATCAGGATTAAAAATTAACACAACTAATAACGGTGTTAATCAATCAACTCGTATTGTATTAAGAGGTAACAGATCGTTAACAGGTAGTAACGAAGCGTTAATTGTAATTGATGGAGCGATTTCTTCAGCAAATACTTTAGCAAATCTTTCGCCTGAGATCATTGCATCTACAAACGTTATTAAAGGAGCTGGAGGTAGTGCACTTTACGGTTCTCAAGGAGCAAATGGTGTAATCATCGTTACTACTAAAAGAGGAACTAGTGATGAAAAAATCAAAATTGATTTTAACAGCTCAATCCAATTTGAGTCAGTTTCTTTCTTACCAAAAAGACAGACTAAATACGGTCAAGGTTGGAATGGTGGTCACGTAGCTTATGAAAACGGAGGATGGGGTCCAGAATTTGATGGATCAATAATGCCTGTAGGTTTAGCGCAAGCTGATGGATCTTACATTATGGCACCATATTCTGCTATTGAAGACAATATTAAAGATTTCTTTAAAACAGGTACAATTAAGCAAACAGGAGTTTCTATCTCAGGTGGAGATGCAACATCTTACGCTTTATTATCTGTTAACAGACAAAACACTGATTTTGTTGTAGATGGAGATGAATTAGGTAGAACAAACATCTTATTTAAGGCTGGTAAAACAATCGGAAAATGGGAATTAGGTGGTAACATTAACTATGTTAACTCTAAAACAAGTACTACTACTTCTGCTTTATTTACTGAGTTATTACAAACTGCAACTAACATTCCTGTTGGACAGTTTTCTCAACCTTTAAATCAATACCACTGGACATCATATTACAGAAGTCCATACTGGATGAGAGATAACATCAGAAACAATGATGAGTCTGATCGTTTTAACGGTATCATCAATTTAAAATACCAAATTAATGATAACATTAATGTAAGTTCTCTTTCAAGTTTAAGAACTTTTAGCAGCAACTTTTTAGGATATACTAATGGATATACTGACCTTTTAGGTGTTGGTGGTGGAGATCACTCTACTGTATCTAACTTTAGTACAAACAATCAAGAATCTAAGAATATCTATAACGATATCTTCTTAAACTTTGATTATATGTTAAATGATGATGTTTCATTAAAAGCAACATTAGGTAACAACATACAAGATAACTTATCTACATTCACAAGTGTTGCAGGTAGTAACTTAACTATCCCTGGTTTTTATAACATTGACAACATTACAGGAACACCAACAGTATCTAACAGTACTTCTAGAAACAGAAGTTATGCTGTATTTGCAAGTGTGGATTTAGGATATAAAGATTTCTTATTTGCTACTTTAACAGGTAGAAATGACTGGACTTCAAGATTAAATAGTGATAACAACTCTTTCTTCTACCCAAGTGCAGGTTTAGCATTCATTCCAACTAAAGCATTCCCAGAATTAAAAGGAGATGTTTTAAACTACGCTAAAATATCAGCTAACTACGCAAGAGTAGGTAATGACCGTGTAGGAACTTATGAAATCAACAATACTTACAACCAAGTTAGTGGATTCCCTTTTGGAGGTCTTAACTCTTTTGGTGTAGACACAAGTGTAGCAGATCCAAACTTAGTTAATGAGTTTATTACAAACAAAGAGATAGGTTTAAACTTAGCATTCTTTAAAGGAGACCGTGTAACAATTGGAGCTTCTTACTATGTAACAAATAACACTGACTTAGTAACAAACGTTACTTCATCTACAGCTTCTGGATTAACTCAATCTACAATTAACATTGGAGAAACAGAAACTAAAGGTTACGAAGTTGATTTAGGTATTACACCAATCAGAAATGATAACTTTAGATGGGACTTAAACTTTAACATTGCTTCTGATGAAACAATCGTTAAGAAAGTATCTGATAACACTGATGAAGTTTCATTAGGAAACGGAAATGCAGATGTAGGTATCTTCGCTACAGTAGGTGAAGCTTTCCCTTTAATTAAAGGTACAGGTTACCAAAGAGATCCTAATGGACGTGTCTTAATTGACCCTTCTACAGGAAACCCATTAAAAACATCTGAGTTTATTAATTTAGGAGTTGCAAACCCTGATTATGTATTAGGTTTAAGTACTTCTTTAACTTATAAAGGATTTAGATTAGCTGGTGTATTTGATTACAGAACAGGAGGTCAATTCTGGGCTGGTACTAAAGACTGGTTATCATGGAGTGGACACTTAGTAGAATCTGCTGAAAACGGAAGAAGAGGATTTATATTCCCTAACTCTGCTATCGAAACTTCTCCAGGAGTTTATGCTGCTAACACAAACGTTGTTACAGGTGGAACTACTTACGCTAACTACTTAGATTATTTCTCAAATGAATATAGAGATGTATCAGAAAACTTTGTATTAGATGCAACTGCATTTAAAGTAAGAGAGCTTTCATTAAGTTATAGCCTTAACCAAAAAGCATTAGATGCTATTGGATTTAGCTCAGTAAGAGTAGGTGTAAATGCAAGAAACCCGTTTGTTGTATTACCTAAAGAAAACAGAGGATATGCTGATCCAGAATTCTCTAACACTACAGGAAATGCTCAAGGTTTAAGTGTATCTGGACAATATCCAGCAACTAGAAGTTACGGACTAAGTGTTAATTTAACTTTTTAATAAAATTCAAAGATGAAAACAAAATTTAATATTATATTATTAGTAATTCTTACAATTACTATGTCATGTAGTAATTATTTGGATATCAATGACAATCCAAATAGTCCATCTGCAGATGTTGTAACGCCTGATTTAGTATTAGCAGGTGCATTAGCATCAACATACAGACAACAAGCTAGAAGAATGAACATTCTAGGAAACGTAATGATGAACAGATGGGGAGCTAACGTAAATGCTTTTACAGGTGGTTTCTCTGAAGAATTCTCATTAGCGATTGATAATGGATTTTACGATGACATTTACGATGGTCTTTATTTAACGACTGCTAACTTTCAAGCAATCATAGATTACGATGGTAGTGAGTATAACAACCATAAAGCGATTGCTAAAATTATGAAAGCATATTACTTTCAGTATTTAGTAGATTTATATGGTGATATTCCTTACACAGAAGCACATAAAGGTATTGATAACTTAACGCCTTCTTATGATGATGATGCTACGATTTACAGATCTTTAGTAACTGAAATTGATGAAGCAATTGCTTTAATAGCTTCTTCTGGATCAGCAACAGCTGTAGGATCAGAAGATATCGTTTACGGTGGAGCAATGTCAAATTGGGCTACTTTAGGTAACACAATTAAATTAAGATTATTATTAAGACAAGCAACAAAAGCTTATACTTTAGGAAATGATGCTGAATTAGCAACATATTTAGATGCACAATTTGCTGCACTAGATGGTAGTAACTTTATTGCTGTTGATGCTGTAATTAACCCAGGATATTCTGATGGCCAAGTTGCACAACAAAATCCATTTTACGCTTTAATGTTTTCTAATGATGAGTCTACTTCTGTAAGTTATAATTTTTACAGAGGATCTGATTACGCAATTGAATTCTTAAAAGGTAACTTCCCTGGAGCTGTACCAGATGCTAGATTAAGTGCACTTTACGGATTAAATGATGATGACCAATACGTTGGACATACACAAGGTTTCGATGGTACTCAATCTCCAGAAAGTCTTTCTCCAATTGGACCTGGTTTAGTAATAAACTCTGCTCAAGATGGTTATTTAATGACAGCTGCTGAATCTTTCTTATTACAAGCGGAAGCGCAGTTAATAGGTAAATTAAGTGGTGATGCTCAAACATCATTCCAAGCTGGTATTGATGCTTCTTTCAACTTATTTGGATTAGATTCATCTACTTATAACCCAACTGCTCCAACTATTGGATGGGCTGGAACAGATGCTGAGAAAACTGAAGCTATCATGAGACAAAAATGGGTTGCTTTAAATGGAATTAATGGTATGGAATCTTATATCGAGTTTACAAGAACTGGATATCCTACAGGAATACCTTTAGCTACAACAGCGCAATCATCAACTAGACCAAAAAGATTATTATATCCTTCGTCTGAGTTAATATCAAATGCTTCTAATGTTCCTCCAGTAAGCAGTGCACAAGCATTTGCAACAGGACCATTCTGGGCACAATAAACTATAAAAAAGAAAAGAAATGAAAAATTTAAGAACTTATTTGTTAGCAGTTTTAAGCTGCTCGCTTTTAGCATCATGTATCGTTGATGACGAAATTGATGTAGACAATGAAACATTTAACGGTCCTTTAGTAGTTGGTTTTAAAACTGACGATAACTTAGGGAACTTTGTTGAAGAGCCAGGTGCTCAGTTTGATTTTGATATTCCTGTTCACCTTATCGGTGGACAATCAGGACAACCTTCAGGATCAACGATCACTATGTCTTATGAAATTGGAACATTTGCAGATTTAAAAATATCTGAAGATGAATTAGCTGATTTAGAAACAATGTTAGATATTAATAATACACCACTTGATCCAAGTGATGATGTTAGAAAATATCCTATAGCTGTTCCTGGAACACATTTTGACTGGGTTGATACAACTTTAGAAACAACTATACCTGCTAACTCAACATTTGATTTAATTCCAATTAAAGTTAATAACGATGCTTTAGATAATGCAAAAACTACTGTTTTTGTAGTTAACCTAAAAACATTAGTAACAGTAGATAACGTAGTAATTTCTGAGCAATTAGAATCTACTTTAGTAAGATTACAATTATGTCGTACTGATTTAGCTGGAACGTATAGTGTAAACTATGCAACACCTGCTAACCACACGATTGTACACTTAGGAGCTGGTAACTATGAATTAAATAGTATGTTTGGATGGCCAAACAACACTTACAAGTCTTACTTCTATGCTTGTGCTGGTAACTTAATCTTTACTGAATGGCAATTTTCTAACGAAATTATCCAAGGTAGTCCAGGTTATGTTGACCAAGCTACAGGACAATTAGTATTCCCTGAATTTGGTATTGGTGGATCTGCTGGACCTATATATTCTGGAAGTACTTGGATATTAACTTTACAATAAAAAATATAAGACGATGAAATACATTAAAAATATATTATTATCATGTACTGTTGTAGCGCTTACATCATGTGTTAATGATGATGTAAATTACACTACTACAGATAAGCCTACTGTATCTATGACAGGGCAATCTGCTACTAGTATAATGGAAGGAGAGACAATTACTGTTTCTTTAACAACAGATGCTACTTATAAAGAAGAAATGGACTTTAAACTAGAATTAGTTTCTGGTGGTTCTAACTCTGACTATATAGTAAGTGATGCAGATGGTTTACCAGTTGGTGCAACATCTGTGGATGATGGTTTTGGAGCGTTTGGTTACAAAGTTGAATTTCCTGCATATGCAGAAAACCATACTTTTAACATTACTGCTGTACAAGACGTTTTAAAAGAAGGTACTGAAAATTTAAGATTTAAATTAACAAGTGCTGATAACAAAAATGGATTAGCTGCAGGTGGAGCTATCTTTATTGACTTAGAGGTGACTAACTTTGTTAGTGATTTACCATCTATCGTTGTTGATTGGGATATCCCTGTAACTTATGTGACATTAGAACAAAACATTCTTGAAACTACATTAGATGATGTAGAGGTTTCTCACACTGAAAGTTTATGTGGAATTGCAGATTTTGACTTTAATTTAAGCTCTTTTGATGCTTACGCATTTACAGGTGATTGTCCTGAAGTTGTTGATCAAAATACAATAAATAGTGGAAGTATCGGAAACGGTGTTTTAGCCGATGGTACTTACGACTTAATTGTTGACTTATGGGATTTCGATTTAGGTTTAGATGCTGATGTTAATGAAATATTAACTGGAGATTTTGCTTTTCCTTTAAATGTTGAAATTTCTCATATTGGAACTTTTAACTCTGGAGTAATAAGTATTCCTGCTTTATACTTCTCTAACACTGGAACAAGTAATGGTGGTTCAGATGGAACTAGAGTAGTTGCTACGATTGAAGTAGTAGGTGGAAAATATAAAGTTTACGATATGTTAGGTGAACTAGTTGCTGCTGAGTAATTATTATATTTCTTTTAAAAGAAACTCATTAAAGAGCCTGCAATTTGCAGGCTCTTTTTTTATACCTTTGCGTCATGGATAAAACAACTCAAATATTTGGACTTAGAGCTATTATTGAAGCTTTAAATGCTGGCGAACATGTAGATAAAGTCTTTTTGCAAAAAGGACTTAAAGGCGACTTGTTTCAAGAATTAGAAACGGTATTAAAAGACAAAAGAGTTAACTCGTCTTACGTTCCGGTTGAAAAATTAAATAGATTAACAAAAAATAATCACCAAGGTGCTGTTGCACAAATTGCTCCTGTTAAGTTTTATGATATTGAGGAGTTGTTTGACATGGTGTCTAAAAAAAATACAACTCCGCTTTTTTTATTATTAGATCAACTTAGTGATGTTAGAAACTTTGGTGCTATAATACGTACTGCAGAATGTACTGGAGTAGACGGAATAATAATACAAAGTAAAGGTGCTGCTCCTGTAAATGGTGATACTATTAAAACAAGTGCTGGTGCAGTATTTAAAGTGCCAATTTGTAGAGTGGACCACATTAAAGACGCTGTGTTTTTTCTGCAAGCTTCAGATATTAAAGTTATTGCTGCTACAGAGAAAACAGATAACACCTTATTTGATGTTTCGTTTAAAGAGCCTTGTGCTATTATAATGGGATCTGAAGGTCGTGGTATAAATCCATCTATATTAAAAATAGCTAATGAGAAAGCTAAACTACCTTTATTAGGTGAAATAGAATCTTTAAATGTTAGTGTTGCTTGTGGTGCCTTTTTATATGAAGCGGTAAGACAACGTCTATAATTCCTTGTTTTTTTTATACGTATAATTGATAGTAACTGGAAGTGTTACTTCTGGAAGATTGTTTTCAGGTAACTCCTCCTCTACTATGGTTTCGATAAAATTACCGTTTTCATCAAAATGTTTTAAAAACTCGTCATCGTCTTCGTTGTAATCGGGTTCTTCCCAAACATATCTTTTAGGTTTTGCTATTTGTTTTCTAAAAAATAAAGCAAATACTAATCCCACGATTAAACCACTTAAATGACCTTCCCAAGAGATACCTTCCTCCAAAGGAATAGTATTCCATATCATACTACCATATAAAAAAGCGACTAGTAAGGACAATGCAATTAGCCTATAGTGTTTGGCAAAAACACCTTTAAAAAAAACAAAACTAGCTAATACATATATTAATCCGCTTGCTCCTATGTGGTATGATGGTCTACCAATGCACCAGGTTAAAAAACCAGATAATAGTATGCCATACAACAGTACTTTAAACGCGATAGGTCTATAAAAATAAAACAAGGCTGTACTTAACACAAATAAAGGTATGGTATTATGCCATAAATGGGAAATCCCAGAATGTATAAACGGACTGCAAATCACGCCTATTAATCCTGTTATTTTTTGAGGGTAGATGCCTAAAAAATTAAGGGAAAATCCAAACCTAATTTCGATTGCAAAAATTAACCATAGCAATATTACAAACCCTATTGGATAAGCAATAACGTCTATGGTAAACTTAAAAGGTTCTTGTTGTTTCATTTGCAATACATATAGCAAATAGTTAACCACTTTTAATGTCTTGCAATAATGTCAGTCGGTTACTGCGTGAAGGATTACTCATGAATACTATTTTGAAAGAAATCGTGATGACTTCGTAATTGAATGGTTTGTCTGAAATCCTTTTTGCCTTAGCCAAAAGATTGAGTAATGAAAGCCTGACTTTTTTGTTAAGAATGCGCAAAAAAGACACGCCTAAACAAAAATTAATTTAATTTTACAGTTATGAACACGCCTTTAGCAGAACGATTACGTCCACAAACTTTAGACGACTACATAAGTCAGTCACATTTAGTAGGTCCAAACGGGACTTTAACCAGTCATATTAATCAAGGCATTATACCTAGTATGATACTTTGGGGACCTCCTGGTATTGGAAAAACAACGTTGGCTAATATTATTGCGCAAACCTCTAAGCGTCCTTTTTATACTTTAAGTGCAATTAGCTCTGGTGTTAAAGATGTGCGAGAGGTTATTGAGAAGGCTAAAAATAGTGGTGGTTTATTTACTGCTAAAAACCCAATTTTGTTTATTGATGAGATTCATAGATTTAGCAAATCACAGCAAGATAGTTTGTTACAAGCTGTAGAAAAGGGTTGGGTGACGTTAATTGGTGCAACGACTGAAAATCCAAGTTTTGAGGTAATATCGGCATTATTGTCACGCTGTCAGGTTTATATTTTAAAAGCTTTTGAAAAAAGTGATTTAGAGGACCTTTTAAAGCGTGCGATTGAAAAAGACGAGTACTTATCTAAAAAGACTATAGAACTTAATGAAACGAGTGCTTTATTGCGTTTGTCAGGTGGTGATGCTAGAAAACTTTTAAACATCTTTGAACTGGTTGTTAATAGTGAGGATAAACCTATTATTACAATAACAGATGCTATGGTTTTAGACAAGGTGCAAAATAATACTGTGCGTTATGATAAAACTGGAGAGCAGCATTATGATATTGTGTCTGCTTTTATAAAATCCATTAGAGGTAGCGACCCAAATGCTGCTGTGTATTATTTGGCTAGAATGGTTGAAGGTGGTGAGGATGTAAAGTTTATTGCTAGACGTATGCTAATTTTGGCTAGTGAAGATATTGGTAATGCTAATCCTACTGCATTGGTTATGGCTAATACAACGTTTCAGGCTGTAAGCACGATTGGTTACCCTGAGTCTAGAATTATATTAAGTCAGTGTGCCACTTATTTAGCAAGTTCGCCAAAAAGTAATGCTGCTTATATGGCTATTAACCATGCTCAACAATTGGTTAAACAAACTGGAGATTTAAGTGTGCCTTTAAATATTAGAAATGCACCAACTAAATTAATGAAAGAAATTGGTTATGGCGAAGACTACAAGTACAGCCATAATTATGAAAATAATTTTGCTAGTCAAGAGTTTTTACCAAAAGAGGTTAGTAATACTAAGTTATACGACCCAGGAAATAATGCTAGGGAAAATGCCCAACGCGACTTTTTAAGATCACGTTGGAAGGAAAAATATGGTTATTAAAACTTAATATTAATTGCCTTTATCTGTAGGTCATTATTAACGTAATGAGCCAAAACCCATTGATTATTCATTTTATAGATTAAAGCGTCTTGTCCTTTTACAATGTAATAATCCTCTTTACCCGAAAATAGAATAGTATAAACGACAGTGTTATTTGCGTCTAATAGATTATAACTAAATACAAATCCTGTTATTAATTGCGCTTTTAAGGTGTTATCTACTGTAGTAGCTGCTTCTAAATTACTATTGGATTTGATAGCTGTATTGGTTGCTTTAATAACCTCATCTTTAGTATCATCTTTAGTAGTTACTTTAGGACTCTCTTCAGTTACTTTATTAGCTTTTAAGGTTTCTATTTCTTGTTTTAGCGCTTCCACTTGCGTTTTTGTACTATTTTCTGTTGTCGCTTTGTAGGTGTGCTCAAAACTTGAAAAGGTATTAAATGCATTACGTGTTGCTTCGTTATAGGCTACGATGTACTTTTTATCTCTAGACTCGCCAATATCCGAAGTAAAAACAATTTCTTTTTTACAGTTTTCAAATTGGACGTTTACTTTGGTCTTAAATAATGAAGATGAATTTTTTAATGTTGCATACAATACTAAACAACCATTAGCTATAGCGTCGTCTGGTAAAACATCGGTATTACTAAATACAGTGAAATTTTGTTTTTGTAATAAAAACGTAGTCAAACCATTTAATCTATATTGATCAGGTTCTGACTGAAAATCAAATTGATTAGCAACTACAACATACTTGTAATTATTTAACTTGTCTTGTGCGTTAACACTTGTTAGTAAGCTTACTAACAGGATTACAATTACACTTACTTTATTTGAAATTTTCATAATTATAAATATTTTTTAATGTCTAATAAATGATTAACAACCTTAATTTCTGGACTAATTTCTGCTTTATGATAATTAAAACAAATGGCATCCAATCCAATATCTAATGCGCCTAAAATATCTGCTTCATAATTATCTCCTATCATGATACTGTTAGAGGAATTGGCATTAGCTAACTTTAATGCAAAGTTAAAAATTTGAGGGTTAGGTTTTTTAACACCTGCAACCTCTGCACTTGTAACTGTAGTAAAATAATGATCTAACTTAGATCCTTTTAATTTATTGTTTTGTGCTTCCTTAAATCCATTTGTAATAATATGTAGATTATATTTGGTTTTAAGGTAATCCAACAACTCTATAGTACCATCAAATACATGATTAAAACTGCTTAGATGGTTAATATAATCTTCAGATATTGTGTTAATCAAATCATCTTCAATACTAAATTGCAATGCATCAAAGGTTTCTTTTAATCTATAGTAACGCAAGTTGTCTTTAGATACTTTTTCATCTCTATATAGTTTCCAATATTTAAGATTTATGGGTTCGTAAAATTTTAAAAAATCGGCTAATTTAGTATTAACCTCATGTTTCTTAAAAAGAAAATCAAAGGTTAAAGCAGAGTTTTTATCAAAGTCCCAAAGCGTGTGATCTAAATCAAAAAATATATGTTCTACTTTATTTTTTTTTAACATCTAAAATAATATTGAATAAGGTTTTAAAATGTTTCCAACGTTCTTGTTTATTAAAGGTGTAGTTATGAAACACAGGTACAAAAGTACCATTTACATTTTTGATACTTTTAATTAATCTTTTTAAAGATTGTTGTTTATCTAATAACGAATGATATTTTAAAAACGCAAAATCTAATGCTTGATAAGGTACAATTTTAAGCGGTGTTTGCACTTCAAAATCTACATCATAAAATAAAAATGGAGTACACGTTCCGGCTCTAAACCCTAAATGATTAACATAACCCATGGTATAGTCTTCAGGAATTTCTAACTCGACTAAATTACGATAAGATTCTGGTAAATTAACTTTAGAAAACGAGTGTCTAGAACCCACTATAGCATTGTTTATAATACCTTCCATTCTTGTTTTTTCTTCTTTTAATAAATCTAAATTAGTTAAAGCAAAAAAAGAGGTCTTGATACCTATTTTGCAATAATCAGCAATGTGTTTGATTAACGAAATAAACTTTTGCTTTTGAGGATTTATATTTTTATCATAGGTTGAAAAATCGCCTAATAAAAAGAAAAACACAAACTTATATTTTGAAGCTTTTTGCTTATTAATAATATACTTGTAATTATCCAATGGATCACGCTTAAAACCGGTTAAAACCGAGTAACGCTCGTACAAGCGTCTAAATTTAAAAGTGAAAAAATCTTTAAACGTACCTCCTACAGTGCGCATTATTCCTTTTAATTTATACTCGTAAGCCATAGGAACATCAATAACAGGAATTACAGTATACTTTTGTTCTGGAAAGCTAAAATCTGGATAAGTCGCTTTTAAAATAGCTTTAAATTTATATGCCCAAATATCTACTACAGGTTGGTCTAAAAAGTTGTTTTTATATGCTAAACTCTCTTCTGCTGTGTAGCGTCCAAACTCGTCTTTAAGGTGTGGTAAATATTCTTCATACCTACTAATTAAATAAAAAGAGGCTGCAAAAATATCAAATGGTACTGCACTTTTATCTCCTGTTGGAAAAAAACATTTTGTGTCTTCCCAAGGTAAGACTGTTATATCAATATCTGATAATCCTTGCTCAAATAGCAACTCATTGCTACGCACAAAAATCTCGTTACTTAAAGGCTGTCTTGTATAAGACATTTTTAAGCTATCATGTGCAATAAACTCTTCAATAACTGTCGTAAAACTAACAGGTACTCCTAAGATTCTAGTACAAATTTGTTTAAAAACATACTTTACTCTAGGTGTTATTTTATGTGTATAAACTAATAGCATATTACAGTATAGATTGATCTGCAAAGCTAAAATAACTTTGCTCTGTAATGATTAAATGATCTAAAACTTTTATGTCTAAACTTTGCGCTGCTAATTTTAATTTTAAGGTCACATCCTTATCTGCTTGACTAGGTTTTAAAGTTCCTGAAGGATGATTGTGTGTTAATATTAAGCCTACTGCTCCAACCTCTAAAGCTGTTTTTAAAACTAATCTAGTGTCTACTAATGTACCTGTTATTCCACCTTTACTTAGTTGGCTTTTGTGAATTACTTTATTTGAATTATTTAAATAAATTATCCAAAACTCTTCATGTGGTAACTCGCCAATAATAGGTTGCATCAATTCAAATACAGATTTACTAGAGGTTATCTTCTTTCTTTCTAGTGCTTCTCCTCCTCTACGTCTTCGTCCTAACTCCAAAGCAGCAATAATGGTTATAGCTTTGGCTTCTCCAATTCCCTTAAACTCCATTAATTGTTTTATGGTCAGTTTTCCTAATTGGCTTAAATTATTGTCTGTAGACGCCAGAATACGCTTACATAAAGCAACAGCGCTTTCTTGTCTATTACCAGATCCTATTAAAATGGCAACCAACTCGGCATCACTTAAGGCGACTTTACCTTTGTAAAGCAGTTTTTCTCTAGGTTGATCGTCCTGAGACCAGTTTTTTATTGAAAATGAAGTACTTTTATCAGACATTTTATAAATCTACACAATATTTAGTAAATTTTAAATGAAATAAAATACTTTGAACTTATAACGTTATAAATCTATTGTATCCTCCAGCAAAACATCAAGAAAATGATAAAGGACACTTATTAGAAGTGATAAAAACATATCCTTTAGCAACTATTATATCTGTAAAAGATAACACACCTTTAATTACACATTTACCATTAATATATCGTGAAACTGATGGTAAATTAATTGGCCACATTGATATATATAATCCACAAACTAATCTTTTAAAGGATGAAAACGAAGTCACTATCCTTTTTTATGGCCCACAATGCTATATATCGCCTAGCATATATACAACTACTCAATTACCAACTTGGAATTATATTAGAGTACATTTAACTGGAAAAGTGACTAAAATTGAAAGTACTGAAGCTTTAAAACAATCGTTGATTACCATGACTGAATTTTTAGAAGCTCCAGAACACAACTATGTTTTGGAATCCGACAATCCAAGATTAGATAAAAATTTAGAGTATATTAAAATGTTTGAAATCACAATAGACACTTGGGAAGGCAAGTTTAAATTGTCTCAGGATAAAAAACCAAAGGATAAGGAAAATGCACGTGAAGCCTTAATAAAAGCTAACCAAGAAAGCATTAAACAATTTTTAGATTCAATTTTTTAAAAATATAATTATGGATATACTATTAAACCTTGTTATTGGATTTGTAACGTTATTACACGTATACTTTTTATATTTTGAAATGTTTGCTTGGGAAACTACAGGTCGTAAGGTTTTTAAAACTTTTCCAAAAGCGCTTTTTAAACCTACTAAAAGCATGGCTGCCAACCAAGGCTTGTATAATGGGTTTTTAGCTGCTGGATTATTATGGACTTTTTTTATAACTAATCAATATTGGCAATCCAATATTAGATTGTTTTTTTTAAGTTGTGTCGCTATTGCTGGTATTTATGGAGCGATGAGTGTTTCTAAAAAAATATTTTTTGTACAAGCACTTCCTGCTATAATTGGCATCCTAATGGTACTATTTATTAATTATTAAAAATACTCGCTATACTGCATGACCCTAAAATCAAAAGTATTAAAACTTGGGTCTTTAGCTTTTAACTGCTTATATAATGGATTACTACCAATAGCGATATTTGCTGCTCCAGATCCTGAGGTTAGTGATACAGTTTTAATTAATCGCTCTTTTTTATTACTGAATAAATTAGCTTTAATGTTATCCACTGTGTTTACAGCATTTGGTAACATAAATTGATGAATTTTAGGCGTGATTTTGGATACCAACTTTAAAGAAATATTATAGTCTTTAATATGTTTTCTAAAAAAATATTCAGGTCCATTTTTGCTGTTTCCGCCTGTAAACAATAAGGTGTCAATATTTGGATACTTTAGTAAATAACCAATTAAATCGCGTAGTTGTATATTAGTCATGCCTAGGTCTGAAGCATCCATTTTTTCTCGTTCTGCACTAGCTACAATATCACAAACACCAATTTTATTTTGAATTAAAAAACGCTTGCGTTGTTGGATGGCTTCTTGAGAGTTATCATAAAGCAAACCTAAACTGTGAATTTTATCAATATATAACCATAAACTGTTATAATAGCTTCCATAGCAAAAGTCTACATCTTTTTCTAATAATTGTCCAGTAGTAAAACGTGGTGGTGGTAAAGTCCCGACTATTAGCTTAGTGGTATCTTTTTTAATAAATGGTGGATATGGATGTATATGTTTAAACATCGTATAATTTAAGTATAAAATAAAGTCCAAATAAATTTTATAACAACTTTAATAATATAACCTTGTTTAAAAATAGTGCTTTTACTACCTTATACTATAATTTTAAAATAAAAAAAACATGGGTAAAGGAGATAAAAAATCCAAACGAGGAAAAATTAACAGAGGTACATTTGGCACTAGACGTCCACGAATTAAAAAACGTGTAAAACCTGAAACCAAAATTAATGTGGACAAAAAAGATACGGTTAAACCTTAAACCGTTCTCCTATTTTTTTACCAACTACATAAGCACCATAAATTGCTAAAATCAATATTACTATAGTACAAAAAATATACAGTGGATATAATATAAAGTTATGCTCTGAATTTAAACATATAGTGTCTGTTATACAAACAGTAATTACCTGATCGTATAATTTAGGCAGCAAAAAGCTAACTAACAATAAAGCACCTATTACAGAAAGCAAATACGTGACATTCTTATTTTTTTTAGGCTTCCCTGTTGCTTTAAATAAATCGCGTTCTGATTGTGTACGTTTATTATCTTGTAAAGACCAAGTCTTTTTGGGTTGAGAGGTTTCCATCAAATTGATAATTATTGTAGTTAAACTTTTTTAAATCTTCTATGGTTTGAGCGTTAGTATCAATAACGTATTTAGCCATTAAACCTCTAGCCTCTTTGGCATAAAACGATATTATTTTAAGTTTACCGTTTTTAAATTCTTTAAAATTGGCTGTTACGACTGGTACTTTAAGTGCTTTTGTATCTATTGCTTTAAAATACTCGTTACTGGCTAAATTAAGAAACACTTCGTCGTCTTCTAGTTCTTGGTTTAAGGCTTTGACTATATCTTTTTTCCAAAATTCGTATAGATTTTTATTACTTCCTACTGGCATTTTTGTTCCCATTTCTAGTCTGTAGGGTTGTATTAGGTCTAACGGTTTTAAAACACCGTATAAACCGGATAAAATCCTGATAGTATCTTGAGCAAGGTCTAACTTATCTGCTGCAATATTATAAGCGTCTAACCCTTTATATACATCTCCATTAAAAGCATACATTGCTGGTCTAGCATTATCCTTTGTAAAAGGTAGTGTCCAATCTTGATTACGGTTATAATTTAATTGTGCTAAATTATCGCTAATACTCATTAATTGAGATAGGTCTTTAGGCTTTTGCTTTTTTAATACCTTATTTAGTTTTGTAGATTGCTCTAAAAAAAGAGGTTGTGTCGCTTTTACTGTAGGTAATTTGCTTTCAAAATCAAGGGATTTTGCTGGAGATATAACTAGTTTCATTGTGTTTTTATTTCTGATATAAAAATACAAATTATATGATCTTTATAAAAGCTGAAACTATAGTAATTTTATATATTAAAATGTGTGTTTACTATCGCTAGTCTTTGCGTTAGCGATAGTAATGACATCCTTTTTTTGCTGCCATATATGGCAAAAAAAGATATAATGGATAGCGCGACCCTTGTGGTAACGCCCAAATTATATTTTATAACTTATTCCATGTGTTTGGAATAGCCTCTCCACTTTTCAATACATTCCTGAATATCGTCTGGAATTTCAGACTCAAAACTCATAAATTTATTTGTTGTAGGATGCACAAAGCCTAGTGTTTTTGCGTGTAGTGCTTGACGTGGTAATACTTTAAAACAGTTGTCTACAAATTGCTTGTATTTGGTAAACGTGGTTCCTTTTAGTATTAGGTTTCCGCCATAACGCTCGTCATTAAACAAGGTATGTCCAATGTGTTTCATGTGGACACGTATTTGGTGTGTGCGTCCTGTTTCTAGCTTACAACTGACTAAAGTAACATAGCCTAAACGCTCTAAAACCTTATAGTGTGTTACTGCTGGTTTACCTTTGTCTGCATCGTCGTCTAAGTATACTGTGTTTTGCAGTCTGTTTTTTGGGTGACGTCCAATGTTACCCTCTATGGTACCTTCTTCCTCATCCATATTTCCCCAAACTATTGCGACATATTCACGCTCGCTTGTTTTAGCTTTAAACTGTGCTGACAAATGTGCCATAGCGACTTCCGTTTTTGCTACAACTAATAAACCTGATGTGTCTTTATCTATCCTATGTACTAATCCTGGACGATCGCTAGAGTTGTTAGGTAAATTATCAAAATGAAATATTAATGCATTAATTAATGTCCCAGAATAATTACCATGTCCTGGATGGACAACCATACCTGCTGGTTTGTTAACAACTAGCAATTGGTCGTCTTCATAAACAACATCTAATGGTAAATCTTCTCCTACCAATAGGTTTTCGTGTGGTGGATGCTCAAAACGCACTGCAATAACGTCTTCCGGTTTAACCTTATAATTGGATTTAACTGGTACGTCATTTACAAATATGCTTCCGTTTTTGGCTGCATCTTGTATTTTATTACGTGTTGCGTTTTCTATTTTGTTCATTAACCATTTGTCTATACGTAATGGTTTTTGACCTTTATCTGCTGTAAAAGAATGATGTTCAAATAATCCATCTGCATCTTCCTCTTGTAATTCTGGTGTGTAGTCCTCCATAATTTAATTGCCTCCAGGACGGTTACCGTTACCTAGCACGACATCTATTACTGCTGTTTTAGGCAGTTTTGTGTTAGGTTTTAATGTTTCTCCTTTATGACGTAATTCTCTAACCATATCTTTACCAATATGGTCAACATATATTGTTTTTCCTATTTTAAAGCCTAATGCTTCAATTGTTGGTTTTGCTTGTCTAAAACTTTTATGACTTAAATCAGGCACTGCTATTTTACGGTATCCTGACGGATTTAATGTAATGTATATTTTACGGTTTTCTTTAACTTTAGCGCTTGCTTTTGGGTCCTGCTCTATTACAGAAAACTTTGGGTAATCGGGATTAAAATTAGCCGAGTCCTGAATTTGCATTACCAAGTTGTTTTTTTCTAACTCTATTTTTGCAACTTCTATCGATTTTCCTGTCAAATCCGGAACCGTTTCAAACTCGTTATTATTTGTAGTAATGTTTAACCACTTAAGCATTAAAAACACTAAAACAACCACAGCGACTACTGCTATTGCTAATTGCTTAAAAAACACTTTACTTTTAAGAAAATTGATGACAC
The DNA here is from genome assembly GCF_002323495.1 of Olleya sp. UBA1516. Taxonomy (NCBI): domain Bacteria; kingdom Pseudomonadati; phylum Bacteroidota; class Flavobacteriia; order Flavobacteriales; family Flavobacteriaceae; genus Olleya; species Olleya sp. UBA1516. The sequence continues at coordinate 75,168 of NZ_DCQO01000001.1, read as the reverse complement.
TCATTTAACTAATTTTTGTAGGCAAATATATAAAAACTAAAAGGTTTTATCTTCGGAATAAAATAAATGATATTTTTACAAAACGAATATTTTAATGGTTTATTGAATATCTGAAATAATTTAGATTTAAATGAAAAAAAACATTGCCATAATAATGGGAGGTTATTCTAGTGAATATAAGATCTCTCTTACCAGCGGAAACGTGGTATATCAAAATTTAGATAAGGTTAAATATAACGCCTATCGCATACATATCTTTAAAGACAAATGGGTTTATGTGGACGATGCAGACCAAGAATTTGCTATTGATAAAAACGATTTTTCTGTAACTATAAACAATACTAAAGTTACTTTTGATTGTGTTTTTAATGCTATTCATGGTAGTCCTGGAGAGGATGGTTATATGCAAGGCTATTTTAAATTATTAAACTTACCGCATACCAGTTGTGGGATGTATCAAGCTGCTGTTACTTTTAACAAAAGAGATTGCTTAAGTATTTTAAAGCCTTATGGTATTTTAACTGCTGAAAGCTATTACCTAAATTTAGGTGATTCCGTTAATGAAGAGGATATTATTACTAAAGTTGGATTACCTTGTTTTGTAAAGGCTAATAAAGCTGGAAGTAGTTTTGGTATTACAAAAGTGCACAAAAAAGAAGACCTACAACAAGCAATTAACCATGCTTTTAAAGAGGATGACGAAATAATTATAGAATCTTTTTTAGATGGTACTGAGGTATCTGTAGGTGTTATTACTTATAAAGGCGAAACTAAAGTTTTACCAATCACAGAGATTGTTAGCGAAAATGTTTTTTTTGATTACGAAGCTAAGTACCTTGGTAAATCTCAAGAAATAACACCTGCAAGATTAACTAAAGCACAAGAAGCCAAAGTAAATACTGTAGCTAAAAAGGTCTATGAGGTTTTAAGAATGACTGGTTTTTCTAGAAGTGAATTTATTTTTAAAAATGACGAACCTCATTTATTAGAAATGAATACCATTCCTGGTCTTACTAACGCTAGTATTTTACCACAACAAGCGCAAGCTGCAGGAATTAGTATGCCTGATTTATTTGGAAATGCTATTGAAGAAGCTTTAAAATAAATAGCCTATATTTAATAATTAACCAAATCCCCAAACACTATGGTTTTTTACGGAAGTAAAGCTAGTAAACTTAAAGAAGGTCAACTTATAAATGTAAAATGTCCCAATTGCATAGGAGGACAAACTATGCATTATGCTATTTATGGCAAATATGCTTACGTATATTGGATCCCTTTATTTCCTATAGGTAAAACTTATGTTTTAGAATGCAACCATTGTAAACGCACCTACAACCTAAAAGAATTACCTGAACAAATAAAACAAAAGTTTGAACTAGAAAAAACAGGCGTTAGGTTTCCGTTATGGTATTTTAGTGGATTGATAATTATTACTCTTGCTATTTTAGTCGCAACATACTTAAGTAAAAAAGATGACGAAAATGATACCTTGTATATTAACAATCCTAGGATTGGAGACGTGTATTCCGTTAAGGCTTCACAAACTGGATATTACACATCTATGAAGGTTATTACAGTCACATCAGATAGTATTTACGTCATTTTTAATGATTATGAAATAGATAGAAAATCTAAAATTTATAAAATAAATAAAACAGAAAATTATACCACAGAGCTAGATGGTTACTCAAAACAGGAAATAAAAACCCTTTTTGAGCAAGAGTACATTTACGAAGTGGATAGAGATTAAACTAAGATAATTATGAAACGAGCACTTTTTCCTGGATCCTTTGATCCTATCACATTAGGTCATTTGGATATAATAAAACGTGGCGTAAAACTTTTTGATGAAGTAGTTGTGGCTATAGGTGTTAACTCTGAAAAAAAATATATGTTTTCTTTAGAAGACCGAAAACGTTTTTTAGAAGACACCTTTAAAGATGAACCTAAAGTAAAAATAATGACCTATAAAGGTCTTACTATTGATTTTTGTAAAGAGATTAATGCTCAATTTATTTTACGTGGTTTACGTAATCCTGCTGATTTTGAGTTTGAAAAAGCAATTGCACATACTAACAGAAAACTATCAAAAATAGAAACTGTATTTTTATTAACTGCTGCCAGAACATCCTACATAAGCTCTAGCATTGTTAGAGAAGTAATAAGAAACAATGGTGATTACACTGTCTTAGTACCAGATAGTGTTAGGGTTAAATAACCTCACAATAAAAAAAGGCGAGCATCAAATGCTCGCCTTTTTTTATTTAAAATTTATATTCTGATAGTGGTTTAGGGAAATCTTCTGGATTAGCTGCTAAATGATACCTAGGATCATCAATAGCCTCTACAACAACCTCTCTAAACTTAGGACTAGATTTATATAGTAATACTTTACAATCTTCGCTTAAATGCTTTAAACGTATTTGCTTACCTTCTTTCTCATACTTTTCAACTAAATTAAAAATAGCCTCTAATGCAGAATGATCACTCACACGAGATTCAACAAAATCTATTTCTATTTTCTCTGGATCATTTTTAGCATCAAACTTATCATTAAACGCTTGAATACTTCCAAAAAATAATGGTCCCCAAATTTCGTAAACTTTAGTACCATCTTCTTTAATACGCTTTCTAGCTCTAATTTTTGTTGCGTTTTCCCAAGCAAATACTAATGCTGAAATTATTACACCAATAAACACTGCAACTGCTAAATCGACAAATACTGTAACTAAGGATACCGTTATTAGCACCACTGCATCAGACATTGGTATTTTCTTTAAGATTCTAAAACTAGACCATGCAAAAGTTTCGATTACCATCATAAACATTACACCTACTAAAGCTGCAATTGGCACCATTTCTATTAACTTATCTGCAAACAAAATAAAGGACAATAAAGTCACAGCCATCATAATTCCTGATAATCTACCACGTCCACCTGCATTAATATTAATAACCGTTTGACCAATCATACCACAACCACCTGTACCACCAAACAATCCTGACACAATGTTTCCTGCACCTTGCGCCACACATTCTCGGTTACCGTTTCCTCTGGTTTCTGTTAATTCATCAACTAAATTCATAGTCATCAAAGACTCAATTAATCCAACAGATGCTGCTAAAAATGCAGGTAAAGCAATAAATTTCAGAGTATCTAAATTAAATGGTAATTTTTCCCAAAGCTCCATATTTGGTGTTGGAAACTCTCCTTTTAACCCTGTTCCTCCTCCTTCAATAATATAAGACCCTACAGTAGACACGTCCATATTAAATCCAATAACAATTAAACTGGTTACTAAAATAGCAGTTAATGCTGCAGGCAACTTTTTGGTTATTTTAGGTAATCCCCAAATAATTCCCATAGTTAATAATACCAATCCAATCATGGTATACAACTCAGAGCCTTGCATGTAGGTACTAACATATTCGTTTACTCCTGCATCAGACACTTTTAAGGATTTATGAGAAAACATTTTTACTTGAGCCATAAAAATAACGATAGACAAACCGTTTACAAATCCCATCATTACAGGATGCGGAATCAATCTAACAAAACGTCCTAATTTAAAAACACCTGCAAAAATTTGTATAATTCCCATTAAGACCACACAAGCCATCAGATAGAAAAAACCCATGTTTTCAATAGGTGTATCCATTAACATCCCTTTGGTATGACCATCCGCAATCATAGTTACAAAAATAACTGCTACAGCTCCTGCTGCTCCAGATATCAAACCTGGTCTACCTCCAAAAATAGCTGTTATCAATCCTATAATAAAGGCACCTGATAATGCCATTAAAGGATCTATTTGTGCTACAAAAGCAAAAGCCACTACTTCTGGAATCATTGCTAAAGACACGGTTATTCCTGCTAATACATCATCTTTTGCGTTCGGAACTATTTTTCTAATAAACTCTGTCATATCTTCAATTTTTCAAGCTGCAAAAGTACGTTTAATTACAACAATCACAAGTCTATAGTATTATATTTGTGTAACCGTTATTTAAAAATACAATCAATGAAAAAAATATTAGTCTTATTAATTTTAGTTGTTTCTTGTAAATCTACAACTAAAAAGGATTTTGATTTTGAAACTGTTTTTGAAAAATCTCAAGGATTAGAAACTGCTACTTACCAACAAACGATTCAGTATTACAAAGATTTAGCTTTAGCCTATACTTCAATATCTATCGACTCTATTGGCAGTACGGATTCCGGAAAACCATTGCATTTAATCACTTTAAATCCAGACGGAAACTTCAATTTTGAAAGTATTAGAAATGATAAGCGAATTTTATTAATCAATAACGGAATACATCCAGGAGAATCTGATGGTATTGATGCCACTATGATGCTATTTAGAGATATTGCTTCTGGTAAAATTGAAGCACCTAAACATACTGTATTAGTCACAATTCCTATTTATAATGTTGGAGGTAGTTTAAATCGAAACACGTCTACAAGAACAAACCAAAATGGCCCTAAAGCTTATGGGTTTAGAGGTAACGCTAGAAACTTTGATTTAAACAGAGATTTTATTAAAAGTGACACCAAAAATGCTAAGACCTTTGCTCAAATTTTCCACTTGGTAAAGCCTGATGTTTTTATAGACAATCACGTAAGTAATGGCGCAGACTACCAATATACTTTAACGCATTTATTTACGCAACACAATAAGCTTGGTGGTACTTTAGGTAATTATTTACATACCAAAATGCAACCTAACTTAGAAGCTAAGTTAGCAAATAAACAATGGGACATTACACCATATGTTAACGTGTTTAATAAAGTTCCAGAAGCTGGATTTAGTCAATTTATGGATAGTCCAAGATATTCTACGGGTTACACTACTTTGTTTAACACCTTAGGTATGATGGTTGAGACACACATGCTTAAACCATACAAACAACGTGTAGAAGGCACCTTTGAGTTAATGAAATCCATGATTGAAATTATAGAAGAAGACCATGAACAAATTAAATCCTTACGTCAAAACTACAACCAACAACTTATTGCAAAAAAGACTTACCCATTGCAATGGGAAATAGATACCACACAAACCACAACCTTAAATTTTAAAGGTTTTGACGGTAATATGATACCTAGTAACATTACAGATGCAGACCGTTTAAAGTTTGACAGAAGCAAGCCTTTTACAAAGCAAATTACCTATCAAAATTATTTTAAACCTAGTTTAGAAATTAGCATACCACAAGCCTATATCATTCCTCAAGGATGGTGGAATGTCATTGAGCTTTTAAAATTAAATGAGGTGGAGATGACACCACTAACCAAAGACTCTACTTTAACGGTTCAATCTTATAAAATTGACAACTATCAAACAAGGTCGCAAGCTTATGAAGGACATTACCAGCATTTTAATACAAGTATAAAAGTTTCGGAAGACGCCATAACATTTAAAAAAGGAGATTTCATTATTAAAACTAATCAAGAGGCTTTTAGATACTTAATCGAAACTTTAGAACCGCAAGCTCCTGATTCATTTTTTAACTGGAATTTTTTCGATACAATACTGCAACAAAAGGAAGGGTTTTCGCCTTATGTTTGGGAAGATAAAGCCGAATTAATTTTAAGACAAGACCCAAAATTAAGAATCAATTTTAATCTTAAAAAATCTTACGATAAAGACTTTGCTTCAAATTGGTACGCTCAGCTTGACTGGCTTCATAAACAGAGTGTTAATTACGAAAAATCACATTTACAATATCCTGTTTATAGACTAAAATAATGCCTGAAAAATAATTTTTATTGTTGATTATTGGATAAATTTTTATATTACATTTACTTAAAATTTCAAGTAAATAAAAATGAATCCACAAGACATTGAAAATATAGAATTAGCATATCTAACTTTAGATGATTATCAAGAGTTAAAAGAAGCTATGCAAGAGGCATACAAATCTATGCCTAATCTATATTGGAGAGAAAATCAAATTAAAACTTTAATTGACAAGTTTCCGGAAGGACAAGTTGTTATTAAAATTAACAATCAAATCGCTGGTTGTGCTTTGTCTATAATAGTTGATTATGACAGGATTGAAGCAGAGCATACCTACGAGGATATTACTGGCAACTATACTTTTAATACACACACAAAATCTGGTGATGTATTATATGGTATTGACGTATTTATTAAACCAAAATTTAGAGGTTTACGTTTAGGTAGACGTTTATATGATTACAGAAAAGAGTTGTGTGAAAAACTTAACTTAAGAGGTATTGTTTTTGGCGGTCGTATTCCTAATTTTCATAATTACCAAAACGAAATGACACCTAAGGAGTACATGGATAAGGTAAAAAGAAAAGAAATTCATGACTCAGTTTTAAATTTTCAAATCTCAAACGACTTTCACCCACTAAGAGTTTTAAAAGGCTATTTAGAAGGTGATAAAGATTCTGGTGAGTTTGCTGTACTATTAGAATGGGATAATATTTATTACCAAAAACCATCTAAAAAAGCAGCTACCAAGAAAAAAGTTGTGCGATTAGGTCTTATACAGTGGCAAATGCGTTTGTATAAAGATTTAGAAGAATTAATGCAACAAGCAGAATACTTTGTTGACGCAGTGTCTGGATATAGATCTGACTTTGCATTATTTCCAGAGTTTTTTAATGCGCCTTTAATGGCAGATAACAACCATTTACCAGAGTCTGAAGCAATTAGAGAACTAGCCAAACACACAGAGGAAATCGTTCAGAAATTTTCAGAATTAGCTATATCATACAACATCAACATCATTACAGGAAGTTTTCCAGAAATGAAAGGAGATTTACTGTATAATGTAGGCTATTTATGTAGACGTGATGGTACTTTAGAACGTTATGAAAAACTTCATGTTACTCCTGACGAAGCTAAAGTTTGGGGAATGCAAGGTGGTACTAAATTGGAGGCTTTTGATACCGACTGTGGTAAAATAGGAATTTTGATATGTTACGATTCTGAGTTTCCAGAGTTAAGTAGACTTTTAGCAGACGAAGGTATGGACATCCTATTTGTTCCGTTTTTAACAGACACACAAAATGGATACTCTAGAGTACGCAATTGTGCGCAAGCAAGAGCGATAGAAAACGAATGCTATGTAGCTATCGCAGGAAGCGTAGGTAATTTACCTAAAGTGCATAACATGGACATCCAATATGCACAATCCATGGTATTTACACCATGTGATTTTGCCTTTCCAGCAAATGGAATAAAAGCAGAAGCAACAACCAACACAGAGATGATATTAATTGCAGATGTTGACATAGATTTACTACGCGAACTTAACCAGTTTGGTAGCGTTAGAAACCTAAGAGACAGACGTAAAGACATTTTTAGCTTAACTAAAAAATAAGCCTAAATTATTTATTAAAAATTTAATTAAACTGGTTTTACAAAATGTAAAACCAGTTTAAAAATAATATAACTTTACATAAATTTATATCGCGATCTTCGCATAAAATGAACAAATACATTGTTGTCAATCAACCAGAAAAATGGCATTTTTCGATTGAGAATATTACGGTAATTTCATCGCAAGATTATCTTACCAATCCTAAATTTTCGCTTTTAAAAAAAGCAAGAATATTTAATCTTTGCAAAGATTATAGTTACCAATCCAAAGGTTACTACGTCTCGCTTTTAGCCGAAGCTAGAGGTCATTTAGCCATTCCAACAGTAAGAAACATTGTAGATTTAAAAACACTTAAACTAGTCAAAATAGTTTCCGACGAGTTTGACGATGTTATACAACAAAGCCTAAAAAGCATTAAGTCTAGAGAGTTTACTTTAAGTATATACTTTGGTCAAAATGTGGCACAAAAATATAAAGAGCTAAGTAGTTTGTTTTACAAACATTTTCAAGTTCCTTTTTTACGCGTAAATTTTCATCATAATAATAAATGGAACATACAAAGTATTAAAGCTATTTCAGAATCAGAAATCCCTAGTGATCATCTTGAAAGTGTCAACATTTTTGCTAATCAGTATTTTGCTAAAAAACGTTACGATACACCTAAACTAACAACATCAGTTTTTGACTTAGCTATTTTGGTCAACCCAAACGATCCTGCTCCTCCTAGCAATACAAAAGCTTTAAAAAAGTTTATAGATATTGCTGAAAAGATGAATATTTATGCTGAAATTATAGAGCCTAAAGATTTAAGTCGCTTGTCTTCTTTTGACGCTTTATTTATAAGACAAAGTACAGAGGTTAACAATGAAGCATATGCATTTGCACGTAAAGCACAGCAAGAAGGTATCGCTATTATTGATTACCCAGAAGCAATTTTAAAATGCTGCAACAAAGTGTACATGGCAGAAGCGCTAAACAATGCTCATATTGCGACTCCAAAAACAGTAATTGTCCACAAGGAAAACAGAGCCTTAGTCCTAGAACAAGTTGGTTTACCTTGTGTATTAAAAGCACCAGATAGCACGTTTTCATTTGGAGTAAAAAAGGCTAAAACAGCTAAAGAATATGACACCTTGGTAACAGATATGCTAAAAGAGTCCGATTTAATTATTGCACAAGAGTTTTGTCCTTCAGATTATGATTGGCGCATAGGCATTATCGACGATGTCCCATTTTATGCTTGTAAATATTATATGGCTAAAGGACATTGGCAAATCTATAACTGGAATGCTGACAAAAAAAATGATCAAGATGGTGACGCTGATTGCCTGCCTATAGAAGACGTCCCAAAGGATGTAATTACTATGGCAATAAAATCTGCAAAACTAATGGGTAAAGGCTTGTATGGTATTGACATAAAAGTGGTCAATAACAAACCAATGGTTATTGAAATAAATGACAATCCAAATATTGACTATGGCGTAGAGGATGCCTATTATGGCGATTTAGTTTACACTAAAATACTACAGGCTTTAAAAACTAGATTAGAATAATTATGTCTAAAAAATATCACTTATTTGAAGTTTACGGAATAGAGCTAGAATATATGTTAGTAAACACTAACAGCTTTAAAGTTGCTCCTATTGTTGATGTATTACTTACTAAAAAAAATGGTAAAATAACTTCTGATATCGAAAACGGATCTATCGCTTGGAGCAATGAATTGGTTGGACATGTTGTTGAAATTAAAACGAATGGACCAACTAATGATTTAAATAATCTTGCAGAAGCATTTCATCAAAACATCATAGAAATAAATGGTTTATTAAAACCTTTAAACACAAAACTACTACCTACAGCGTCTCATCCTACGATGAATCCTTTAAAGGATACACAACTATGGAAACATAGTTATAGTGAAGTTTACGAGTTGTACAACAGGATTTTTGATTGTAAAGGTCATGGTTGGAGTAATGTGCAAAGCACACACATTAACCTACCCTTTTATGATGATAAAGAGTTTGAAAAATTACATGCTGCCATCAGGATAATATTACCCTTAATTCCTGGTCTATGTGCAAGTTCGCCTATTTTAGATGGTAAAATTACTGGATTTAAAGACACTAGATTAGAATATTATAAAACCAATCAAAAAGAAATTCCAGAAATGACTGGACTGGTTATACCAGAGCGTGTTTTTACAAAAGCGGATTACTACGCTACCATTTTTGAACCCATAAAACAAGTCATTAAAAAGTATGACACAAACAATATTTTAGATCATCATTTTTTAAATAGTCGTGGTGCAATTGCAAGGTTTGACCGAAATGCTATAGAAATTAGACTAGTGGACATTCAAGAGTGTCCAAAAGCTGACATTGCTATTTGCGCATTAATAATTGAAGTCTTAAAGCTTTTAGTTAATGAAGATACAACACGTCTTAAAAAGCAAAAAAAATGGTTAAAGCAGGATTTGTTTTCTATTTTAAACGCAGTAATTAAAGATGGTGAAGTATATAATATCTCTAACTTAGACTACCTTGAGTTATTTGGAATAAAGCAAGCTTCTAGTGTTAAAAACGTGTGGCAACAACTATACATATTAGTAAAAGAAAATATTTCTAAGGACTATAAAAACGCATTAGAAGTCATTTTTAATCATGGTACGCTATCAACCAGAATTGTTAACGCGTTGAATCACGATGTTTCGGTTAAAAATATTGAATTGGTTTATAAACAATTAGCAACATGTTTGGAGGAAAACAAAATGTTTATTCCTATAAATTAAAATGAAATTAGTCATTACTTGTGAGCATGGTGGCAATACTATTCCTTTAGAATATAAACCTTATTTTTTAGATACTTCAGTTTTAGAAACACACAAAGGTTATGACTTAGGTGCATTGGGTGTATTTAATTATTTAAAGCCTATTGCGGATTATTCAAACTTTAGTACAACAAGTCGTTTATTAATAGAATTAAATAGGTCTACTAATAATAAAAATTTGTTTTCAGTATACACAAAAACATTGACAACAAAACAAAAACAAAGCCTAATTAACACGTATTATAATGACTACAGGCAAGCTGTAACAAAGTATATAGCATCAATTATAAACAACAATTTAAGCGTCGTACATCTCTCTATTCATTCTTTTACACCAGTTTTAAACAATGCTATAAGAGACTGTGACATTGGTCTTTTATATGATTCTAGAAGGATTCAAGAAAAGCAATATGCAATGCAAGTAAAAAAAAATATTTTAGCTTTAAATCCAGAGTATCGTGTCAGATTTAATTATCCCTATTTAGGAAAAGCCGATGGCTTTACAACTGCATTAAGACAACAATTTAAAAACAATTATGTAGGCATTGAGGTAGAAATAAATCAGTCTTTTGCTATAGGTAATAAAATGCCAGAAAAGCTAAAACATGTTTTAAAGCAAAGCATTATTAATTTTTAAACATAAAAAAAACCGTTACAATTTGTAACGGTTTTTTTATTATCTAATGTAATTGGTTATTTTCTAACCATTATCTTTTTAGTAAGTTGTCTTACTTCCGAGTTTAACTTAAGGATATAAAAACCTGCTGCTAAATCTGAGGTATTAATAGTATTACTATTATTAGATAGCTTACCTGTAAGTATTAATTTACCATTAACATCAATCATAGCGTAGTTAAGGACTTCATTTTTAAGTAAATCCACGTTAATATTTAATTGTGTTACAACTGGATTAGGGAACAATCTAATATCTGCAGATAATTGTGCTTCAATAGCTTGATTACCTTTTACCTGATCAACAGTTATGCTACTATTTCTGTCTGTAGACCCAGTTACAATCACCATTAATGGACTACCAACAGTATCAAGATCTGCGCATATTTGGTTGTTTTCAATTAAGTCTAAAACATCAAAAGCAGTTGATGTACCCAATACTAAATCGTTTAAATCTAATGTCTCTGGATCAAAAGCTAAAGTATGTACTGTGTAAAAACCTCCCATTTCTGGAATATCTAATACTAAGTTTTCACTAAATCCAACAATTGTTAAATCATCTCCTTTAGTAATTACTGTTGCTAAGCTATAGCCATCAGGTAAAATAGCATCGTTATTTAAATTGACTGTTACAGTAGACGCAACACCAGGAATAATTATAGCTAATCCGCTAGATATCGTTGAAGTTCCTGCAAATGTAGCTTGACAAGCTAATACATCAACTAAAGTAAAGTTAATGGATTGCGTATCACATTGTGTACCTGAAGCATTATCCTCTGAAAATAATTGAGTTACTATTTGGTAAGAACCTGCTTCTAAATCCCAAGCAGCTGCTGTAGGATAAGAATATGGTAATGTGTTATCTGTTATTACAACAGAAGCACCTGTCGTTACATTAGTAATTGTAGTAGAAACACTTTGAGAAGCTCCTGTAATTAAAGTTGCTACTGCAAATCCTGTTGGTAAATCTGTAACATTATATGTTTGACCTTCAGTGATTGTTAAATCATCAGTTCCGTTTGAGAATGCAAACGCATCAATCGTACCACAAGGCTCTTCACAATTAATTGTAAATGTTACACAAGTGTTATCACATGCTGTTCCATTAGCATAGTTTTCTTGAAAAATACTAGCGCATATTCTAAATGTACCGCAACCATGTGACCAAACTGAATTAGTTGCACCTGGATAAGTGTATGGAATTGCATTTTCTGTTTTAGTAAATACCTCTCCAGTATCTAAGTTAGTTAAAGTAAAAAATGCACTTTCTAAATCTCCAGAGGTTAATAAGTTGATATTAAAATCTGTTGGAAGACTATCTAGATCATAATTTGCTTCATCTACAATCGCTACAGTTGCGTCAGCAAAATTTGAAAACTCATATCCTACAATTTGACTACACGTTGTTTCATCAATTGTAAAATAGATAACCTCTTCATCACATAAAGTCCCTTGAAAATAATTGTTTTCAAATATTTTTCCTATTAATTTAAAGTCTCCTGTTCCGTAACACCATGCTGCATTTCCTCCTGGAATTGTATAAGGTGTATAGTTTTCACCAACATTAAACGTTTGACCAGTTGTTAGGTTTACTAATATTAAATTAGCACTTTCCGACGCACCATCAACCAATAAGTCAACATAAAAGTTATTTGGTAGGGCATCTAATGCATAAGTTTCATTATTTGTTATTGTCACATCTTGAGATCCATTTGTAAACTGAAATCCAGAAATTTCTCCACATGTTTCCTCTGGCTGACAAGTAATAGTAAATCTAATAGTTTCACTGTCGCAATATGTCCCACAGCTATCGTATTTGTACAATTTAGCTTTAACTTCAAAATTACCACAACCATAGTTCCATGCGCCATTTCCTCCTGGAAAAGTATAAGGCAAATGATTTTCGTTTACGTTATAACATTGTCCAGTGTCTAAATTTCTAACATAAAATTTAGCACTTTGTGAGTAACCACTAACTAATAAGTTAACGTAAAAGTTATTTGGAAGATCGTTTATGTAATAAGATTGGTTATGACTAATTGCTGTAGTAGTCGTTCCGTTAGAGAATTCAAAGCCAGCAATAGAACCACAATAGGTGTCTTCTAAGGCAAATGATTGAAAAGAAAAAGTCATTGCTAATAAGACTAGCATTGCTTTAAAATTAACCAATCGGTTAAGTAATTTTGTATACATACTGTGAGGGTTTTAAATTAATTACATTTACAAGTGCGAAAATAATTAACTGAATTCTCCTACAGTAAAATATTGGCTAAAGTGTATAAAATTAACCATTAAAAGATAAAATGCTAAATACCTAGGACAAAACACACTACTGTGTTTTATTTATAAAAAAATATGGTTTTAAAATAATAATTTAATATTGGCATAAGATTTTTTTAAAGCTTCAGATGCAGCCTCCTGATCCAACCATTCTACTTTTGTTATTCCTTCGTTTAATTGCGGAAATAAATTACCTTCAAATGAAGAATGCATTTCAAACCAATACGTAATTTTAAGTTTAGACTTACCATTTCGTTTAAAAATGTGATAAGTAATAGGTAACGGTTTTATAATTTTTAATTTGGATACACCAGTTTCTTCAGCGACTTCTCTAATCGCTGTTTCTTCTATAGTTTCCCTTTTTTCTGTTTTACCTTTTGGCAAATCCCATTTATCATTTCTGTATATAAAAAGTATTTCACCTTTATCATTAAAGACTTTACCACCTCCTGCAACTACATTAGGTAATTTTTTCTTAAAGGATTTTAATAATTTATCGTCACTATGTCCAATTAATCTAACAGAATTTATCGATTTTTTGGACAGCGTATGAAGTACTAAATCCAGATCCACATCCTTAAGTAAAAAGTTTTTAAAATCAGTTTCTTTTTCCACCTTAGTAGTCAAAAAGATAGGCTTATCGTTTACAAAAATGCATTGCATAAAAAATAGTAGCTAGTTATAAATAGGTAAAAATATTAAAATTAATGACATTGAGACTTTATGCTAATTTATTTTAAAATTAATTTTAAGTAAAATTAAATAAATCTGTACTTTTGCCATATGATTTTTAACAAGCAAACTGCCAGACAAACAGCACAAGTTTTATTACAAATAAATGCAATAAAACTACAACCTAGCAATCCATTTACTTGGGCTTCAGGTTGGAAATCGCCAATCTATTGTGACAATCGTGTTGTACTATCCTATCCTCCAATAAGAAATTATATTAGAGAGGAAATGAGTAAATTTATTGAAGAACATTACGGAAAACCAGATGTTATTGCAGGTGTTGCAACAGGAGCTATTGGGATTGGGATGTTAGTGGCTGAATATTTAGGACTACCTTTTATATATGTTAGACCAGAAGCTAAAGGACATGGTCGTAAAAACCAAATAGAAGGTCATATAGAAAGTGGTCAAAATGTCGTCGTTGTTGAAGATTTAATTAGTACCGGAAAAAGCAGCCTTAATGCTGTCAAAGCGTTAAAAGAAGCTAATGTAAATGTAAAAGGAATGATTGCAATATTTTCTTATGGGTTTGACGTAGCAAAAGAAAATTTTGAAAAAGAAAATATCACTTTACACACCTTAAGTAATTACGAAAGTTTACTAACGGAAGCTGCATCTAGCAACTATATCTCTGAAAAAGAAATTGAGACATTAGGTCGTTGGAATGCCAATCCAAGCGTTTGGAACGTTAATTGATATTAAATTAATAGCAACACTATAAAATACTATTAATTTTAAATAACTTAAATACAAATATGAAACTAGAAAGCCCTAAAGTAACTTTAGATAAATCTCCAGAAGAGACCTTTAATTTTTTAAGCGATGTCAAAAACTTTAAAAACTTAATGCCTGAAAACATAAGTAAATTTGAAGTTTTAGGTGAAGACAAATTTTTATTTGCACTTAAAGGAATGCCAGAAATTGTATTAAAAAAGAAAGAAATGACACCAAATAGCAAAATTGTTTTAGGTGCAGCTGGTGGAAAAATAGATTTTTCGTTAACAGGAAATATCACTGAAGTTGAAGCTAATAAAAGTGAAGTACAATTAACTTTTGAAGGCGAATTTAATGCCATGATGGCTATGATGATAAAAGGACCTATCAATAAATTTATTGAAACCTTAGCTACCAACATGCCTCAAGCAATTAATACAATAGCTTAATCGTTTTTAAATCATAGGTTTTTAAAACTTGATCTTCTATTAAGACCTCAAGTAAACCATGCTTCGAAACACCTTTTATAATACCAGAAAACAAACCTTCGGCAGTTTTAAATGTTGAAGGTTTTTCTTTTCTAAATAAATAAGATTCGTATTGCGATTTTATACTATTAGTATCCTTAACTAAAAGGTCTAATTGTATTTCTAGCTGTTTTAGGATTAGATGTAGTATTTCATCTAAATCATAATTAACTCCTGTTACACTTTTTAAAGAGCTTGCTTGAGGTAAACCATTAAAATCTAACTGATTTACATTTAGTCCAATACCAATTATTGAAGATTCAATAACGCTTTGTTTTATGACATTTTCAATCAAAACACCACACACTTTTTGATTAGCTGACAAAATGTCGTTAGGCCATTTTATGCTTAATTTCGGAATATTTAACTGCTCTAATGCTTTAATAATAGCCAAAGCTACAGACATGCTAATATAAAATTGAGACTCAAACGGAAACAAATTTAATTTTTTATAAACACTAAACGTTAGGTTTTTAAAGGGTTGAGATTGCCAATGTGTACCCATTTGACCACGACCATTTGTTTGATGACTAGTCACAATTGTTGTAAAATCTTGCACTGGACTGTCCAAACTAAGATTGCGAAGAAACCTATTTGTAGAATCGGTGGCATTAAGTTTGATTATACGCATATTAAATAATTATCTTCGTATTGTAAAATCTTATGATTTTTTTAGAGTATAAAGAACTTAAAAATAATAACTTTGCACAAATTTAAATTAAATTAATGGCGAAACAACAACCAAATATTGATGCCCTAATCGCTACAGTGATAGAAGGTATTGAAGATGTAAAAGGAAAAGAAATAAATATTCTTGATTTAAGAGAAATTGAAAATACGGTTTGTGACTACTTCGTAATTTGCGAAGGTACTTCTAACACTCAAGTAAACGCTATTGTTAATTCCATACAAAAAAAAGTTAGTAAAACACTTAAGGATAAGCCTTGGCATATAGAAGGAGAAGATAATGCTGAGTGGATACTTATGGATTATGTTAACGTTGTGGTACACGTTTTTCAAAAACATATTAGAGAATATTACGATATAGAAAGTCTTTGGGGTGATGCTAAAGTTACTGTTATCGAAACAAACTATTAAACACATTACATGGCAGATAAAAATAAAAAAGCAGCACCTAAAAAACCTAAATTTAGTCCATACTGGATTTATGGAGGAATTATAATTTTCTTTATTGCTCTTCAAATTTTTGGAAGTAGTGCTGGTACAGAAAATAAAACCTCGCCTTCACAGTTTTTTGAATTTTTAAAAGAAGGTGATGTAGAAAAGGTAGATATTGTAAACGAAACAACAGCTAAAATCTATTTAAGAAAAGAAGCTGAAAGTAAGGAAGTGCACAAAAAATCTAAACCTACTTCTATTTTTCCATCAACAACAAAAATGCCAAATTACTCATTTCAATTTGGAGACTTAGCGTTGTTTCAGGAATCAATCGAGAATATCAACAAGGATTTAGACCAAGATAAAAAAGCACAAGTAACCTTTACAATAGAGAGCAATCCTTGGGGAGAATTACTTTTTAGCTTACTTCCATTTATCCTATTAATTGGTGTTTGGATTTTTATCATGCGTCGTATGTCGTCTGGAGGTGGTGGAGGTGCTGGTGGACAGATTTTTAATATTGGAAAATCTAAAGCTAAGCTATTTGACGAAAACTCTGAAGTTAAGACAACCTTTAAAGATGTAGCTGGATTAGAAGGTGCAAAAGAAGAAGTTCAAGAAATTGTAGACTTTCTTAAAAACCCTTCAAAATACACAAACTTAGGTGGTAAAATACCAAAAGGAGCCTTATTAGTAGGACCTCCAGGAACAGGTAAAACATTATTAGCAAAAGCAGTTGCAGGAGAAGCAAAAGTACCTTTCTTCTCATTATCTGGATCTGACTTTGTCGAAATGTTTGTTGGTGTTGGTGCGTCTAGAGTAAGAGACCTTTTTAAACAAGCTAAAGAAAAATCTCCAGCAATAATATTTATTGACGAGATTGATGCTATTGGTAGAGCTAGAGGTAAAAACGCAATGTCTGGAAGTAACGACGAGCGTGAAAACACACTTAACCAACTATTAACAGAAATGGATGGTTTTGGTACAAATACAAATGTAATTGTATTAGCTGCCACTAACAGAGCAGATATATTAGACAACGCATTAATGCGTGCAGGTAGATTTGACAGACAAATACATGTTGATTTACCTAACCTAACAGAGCGTAAAGCAATTTTTGAAGTTCACCTTAAACCACTTAAAAAGGCAGAAGGATTAGATATTGAATTTTTATCAAAACAAACACCTGGATTTTCTGGTGCTGACATTGCTAATTTATGTAATGAAGCAGCTTTAATTGCTGCAAGAAAAGATAAAAAAGCAGTTGAAAAACAAGACTTTTTAGACGCAGTTGATCGTATTGTAGGAGGTTTAGAAAAACGAAGCAATTTATTCTCTGTAGAAGAGAAAAAGACCATTGCTTATCACGAAGCTGGACACGCAACAGTAAGTTGGTTTTTAGAACACGCAGATCCATTAGTAAAAGTAACTATTGTACCTAGAGGTCGTAGTTTAGGAGCTGCATGGTACCTTCCTCAAGAAGCTTACATTACCAGAACAAGCAAGTTTTTAGACGAGATTTGTGTTACAATGGGTGGACGTGCTGCCGAGAAAATAATCTTTGATCAAATTTCTACTGGAGCTTTAAGTGACCTAGAAAACGTAACCAAAAAAGCTAAAGCTATGGTTATGATATATGGATTAAATGAAAAGGTTGGTAACATTACATTTTATGATCCAGCAGGAGAAAATGGCTTTGTTAAACCATATAGTGAAAAGACTGCAGAGTTAATAGATAACGAAATTAAAAATATCGTTGAAACTGAATTCCAAAGAGCTTTAACACTATTAGAATCTAAAAAAGATGTTCTTAAAAAATTAGCAGAAAGACTAATTGAAAGAGAAGTTATTTTTAAAGATGACCTTGAAGAAATCCTTGGTAAACGCCCATTTGATAACCATGAAACTAAACTTGTTATTGAAGAAGCAACAACCAACAACGAAGAGGAATAGTATATAAAACACAAATAAGTATTAAAAATCTTAGATTATCTCGTTTGATAGTCTAAGATTTTTTATATTTGATATTCCCATTAACGTAATTCTGATTATAGCAAAGTGTAAATGAGCCTTTTTAGAAAATTATTTAGTTCTAAATCTCAAGTAGAAAAGGAGGATCTAAAGTCCGACGACAGAGGCAAATATATGCCTAAAGAAGAGTTACCTATTGACGAAAGTTTTACTATAAACTTTAAAGAAAATGGTGGTAAATTCCTGTATTGTGACTCTTTAGACGAAGTTTACGACAACTTAAACAATATAATACTAGAAAATAACTGGGAAGATCATTCTGCTTATTTTTATGACAATAACTTGAAAGATAAATTTAAATCTTCTCAACTTAAAATCAGTGACAAACTATCAGAATGCACTTATTTTATAACCACTTGTGAAAACCTAATAGCTAATGATGGCTCTTTATTGGTTAGCTCTAACCAGCTAGCTGAAAAAAAACTTAACGAATTCCCTAATAACGTTATAGTATTTGCAACTACAAGCCAAATAATATCAAACATAGGCGAAGGATTAAGAGAAATAAAGCATAAGAATAGTGTAAAAATACCCACTAACATCACAACTATTAAACATTTTAAGCTACAAGAGGAAAAAGACTTTTTATCTTACGGAAGCAGTACAAAAAACTTATATTTGCTGCTTTTAGAAGACCTTTAGTTTTATGAACGAAACCCTTACAAGAGCGCTATCAGGATTCTTATACGTAAGTTTACTTGTTGCATCATTATTAAACCAGCACGCATTTATCGTGTTGTTTTTTGTGTTTGGGCTAATTTGTTTAATAGAGTTTTGTAAACTTATACAGCTTAAAAGCGTCGCACCTTATATAATATTTACAATTCTATATTTTGTATTTGGCTATTGGCAATTTGTAATGAACTCTAACAAAGGACTAGATGAAGCCACGCAAATATTACAAGTACTTACCATTTTTGTGCAATTAATTTTAATAAAGGATTTATTTTCCGAAAAGAAAATTCCGCTATTTAGCTCAAAACGTTTTATAATTACCACCTTTTATTTAACTAGTGGTTTTGTGTTTTTAGTATTAATAGCTAACCACAAAGGATCGTTTACACCAGAGTACATTTTAGGATCCTTTATATTGGTTTGGATTAACGATACCTTTGCTTATTTGGTTGGTAAAAACTTTGGAAAACAAAAACTGTTTCCAAGTATATCACCTAAAAAAACGGTTGAAGGCTTTTTAGGCGGACTATTTTTCGCTTCAATTGCCAGCTATTTTATTCATATATTTACAGAAACTTTGACCTTTACTAATTGGTTAATTTTAAGCATTATAATTAGTGTATTTGGCACACTTGGAGACTTAATAGAATCCAAATTTAAACGCCAAGCAAACGTAAAGGACAGTGGTGTAATCATGCCAGGACATGGAGGTTTAATGGACCGTTTTGACAGTATGATTTTTGCAGCTCCTTTTATTTATTTATTTCTAAGAATTTTAAAATATGTTTCATAAAGAAGGCTTTAAAATAATTGCAATCACTTTTCTATTAGTGGCAATTTTAGCGGTTGTTGTTGATAAATTTGTAGCATTACAATGGTTACAATATTTACTATTTTTCACGCTTTTTGTTTTTCTATTTCTTATTCTACAGTTTTTTAGAAACCCAAAAAGATTAACCGTATTAAATGACAACACAGTCGTTTCTCCTGTTGATGGAAAAGTAGTTGTTATTGAAGAAGTCTTTGAACCTGAATATTTTAAAGAAAAACGCTTACAAGTAAGTGTATTTATGTCTCCAATTAACGTGCATGTTACACGCTACCCTATTGGTGGACAAGTAGCTTATAGCAAGTATCATCCAGGAAAATACCTTGTAGCTTGGCATCCAAAAGCTAGCACAGAAAACGAACGTACAACAGTAGTGGTAGATAACCCATTATACGGTAAAGTTTTATATAGACAAATTGCTGGAGCATTAGCTAAGCGAATTGTAAATTATGCTAAAGAAGGAGACGCTGCTAACCAAGGAGAAGACTCTGGGTTTATTAAATTTGGTTCGAGAGTAGATTTATTTTTACCTTTGAACACTAACATTAAGGTTGCCTTAAACCAAAAAGTAAAAGGAGGCGAAAGTATTATTGCCGAAATTTAATAGTATGACTACAGAGGAATTAAATAAAACTTTTGAAGATGCTGTGGACCGCATTAACGCACATACAGAACCTTTCCCTGCAGATTTCTTGCTTCGATTGTACGCTTATTACAAAAAAGCTACTAACAACTACGAAAGACCTAGTAGCAAAAAGCCTATAATTAACGCTTTTAAAACAAATGCTCTTTTTCAAATTAAAGATATTACTACTGACGAAGCTAAAGAAACCTATATAGAGTTAGTCAACAATTACTTTTTATACCGAAAATAAAATAGATATGCCTTCTTCCTTTGAGAGCATATTACTACCTAGTTTTATATCTGGAATAGTTTTTATTATTGCCAGTGTGATTACACTTATTTATCCTCCTAAAAAAATTAATTGGTATTATGGTTATCGC
This sequence comes from Olleya sp. UBA1516, assembly GCF_002323495.1. Lineage (NCBI taxonomy): Bacteria > Pseudomonadati > Bacteroidota > Flavobacteriia > Flavobacteriales > Flavobacteriaceae > Olleya > Olleya sp. UBA1516. Next base: position 54,395 of record NZ_DCQO01000001.1, on the reverse strand, counting down.
ACAGATTTATCCATGAAAAATCAAAATAGTTGGGATTTTGCACAAAAGTACTCCTCTGTACAATTAATTATAGCTGGCTGTTTAATTATGACATTTAGCTGTATTGGTTTAGTCATACAGTTTAGTAAAATGGCACGTATTAGTATTAGTTTAATACTAATTTTTAGTGCCATTCTATTTATGTGGTTAAAAACCGAACGTGCTTTAAAAGCTAAGTTTAATTAATTTGCTAAAACAAACTCAAGCGGTTTCCCTGTAGCTCCATTTGGAAAGCTAATCCCTAACAACGCAGACATTGTTGGTGCTATGTCAGGAATATTAGTATGTTGCATTGTGCTTCCTGTTTTTATTCCTTTTCCAAAAAACAGTAATGGAATATGCGTATCATAGTTTAAAGCAGATCCATGTGTAGATCCCGTTTTACTATAACTTATTACTGCTGGATCTAGAACAAATAAGACATCTCCAGAACGTTTTTGATTAAATCCATTTTGCAACAAGCTTTCAACACCTCCAGAAAACTCGGTAGTAGTCATACTAGTTGCTGTATAAGCTTTTGAAATATGAGGATAGTCTATTATTGTATTTACAATTTCTTGTTGCACACTAGCTAAATTTAAACCATAGCTTTTAATCAATGCTCTATCCAAAAATATTTGGTTATTACTTATGTTTTTAATTAAATTTTCCACTTTATAATTTAAAATGGTAGTTTCATTTAAGTTAGTTTTAAACGCATCTGTATCAAAATATCCTGAAGGAATTTTTACTGACTCTAGATAAGCAGGTACCTCAACAGCTCCATGATCTGACGATAAAAACAAGGTGTAATTACCCTCTCCAACTTTTGCATCTAATGCTTCTAAGATGCGCTGTATATCTTTATCTAACCTAATGTAAGTATCTTCTACTTCTTTACTATTAACACCAAAATTATGTCCTACGTAATCTGTACTAGAAAAACTAACGGTTAGCACATCTGTAATATTATCTTTACCTAACTGTTCACCATCAATAGCTGCAATTGCAAAATCTGCTACAATACTGTTTCCGTAAGGTGTTGCTTTAATAATGTCATAACCTCTATTCTCTTTACTTAAAGCCTTTAAATCATAAGGAAACGTTGCTGTGTCTTTTCCTTTAAAACCGCCTTCAAAAGCATTTAAATCGCTTCCACTTTCAGTATACGTATTTATGTCATATAATGTATTCCACTCCTTTAAATAACTTTCAGCAGCAGCTGTATTATTAAAATCTTGTACCCAACTAGGTAACGTATTTAAATAAAAAGTACTAGTTATAAAACGACCTTCATCTGCACCATGAAACCAATAAGCAGCATTTGCTGTATGTCCTGCTGGCAAGATGGCACCTCTATCCTTTACCGAAATCCCAATAGTTTTACCTTTCATTTGCGTAAATAATCTGTTTTCGTCCGCAAAAGTTGTGGTTTTAAGTCTATGTGGAGACATTTGACCTGCATTATTTAAAGTCCCTACAGGCTGTACCAAAGTATCACCTGCACAGTAAACATAACTATCAGATACTTTGTCATACCAATTATTAGAAATAATACCGTGAGTTTTTGGCGTAGTACCTGTAAATATTGAAGCATGTCCTGGTCCAGTATAAGTTGGTACGTAATTAAAGTGATTATTTTTACAATTAAAACCGTCGTTTATTAATCGTTTAAATCCACCATCTCCATACTTATTATAAAATCTAGTTAAATAATCGTATCTCATCTGGTCTACTACAATTCCAACCACTAACTTTGGTTGCGAATTTAACTTAGTACTGTTTGATGTTATAGTGCTTTTTTGTGACTGGCAACTAAGAAGAAAACAAATAATAAATAACGATAGAATAGCTCTCATTGTGACAAATTTAATTTTGAATCCCAAAAATACAGCTTTTAAAACATCTAATTTGAAATTAACATTAAATACCTGCTATAATTTTATATTTTAGCAGTAACAAATAACTAATGAATTACCTACACTATATTGGAACCTACTTTTTAATGGTTGTCGAAATGTTTCGAAAGCCCACAAAGTGGTCTGTAATGAAAAAATTAATACTTAAAGATATAGACGATTTAATTATCGGATCTTTAGGTATCGTTGCCTTTATATCATTTTTTGTTGGTGGTGTTGTTACCATACAAACTGCTTTAAATATTGACAACCCATTAATCCCAAAAAACTTAGTTGGATTTGCAACTAGACAATCTATTATTTTAGAGTTTGCACCAACTTTTATGTCCATAATTATGGCTGGTAAAGTAGGCTCTTTTATTACTTCTAGCATTGGTACAATGCGTGTGACAGAGCAAATTGATGCTTTAGAAGTTATGGGAATAAACAGTTTAAACTATTTAGTGTTTCCTAAATTTATAGCATTAACACTGTATCCTTTTGTAATTTCAATATCCATGTTTTTAGGCATCATGGGTGGATTAGCTGCTTGTGTTTATGGTGGTTACGCTACAATGCCAGATTATATTGAAGGAATACAACTTGATTTTAAGCCTTTTCATATGGCTTATGCCTTTATTAAAACATTACTATTTGCCTTTATATTAGCCACAGTACCATCATACCATGGATATTACATGAAAGGTGGCGCATTGGAAGTTGGTAAAGCTAGTACAACCTCTTTTGTTTGGACTAGTGTCATGATTATCCTTTTAAACTATATATTAACTCAACTCCTGCTAAGTCAATGATAGAAGTAAAAAATCTACACAAATCGTTTGGAGATGCGCATATTTTAAAAGGCGTTACTACTACTTTTGAAAAAGGAAAAACTAACCTTATTATTGGGCAAAGTGGTTCTGGTAAAACCGTATTTTTAAAATGCCTTTTAGGTCTTTTTGATTACGAAGAAGGTAGTATTGCATACGATGGTAAAATCTTTGCTAAATTAAGCGAAGACGAAAAACGTGATATTAGAGCTGATATTGGTATGGTGTTTCAAGGAAGCGCGTTGTTTGACTCTATGACTATTGCCGAAAACGTTATGTTTCCTCTAAAAATGTTTACCAAACAAAGTAAAAGCGAAATGGAAGATCGTGTAAACTTTGTTTTAAAAAGAGTTAATCTTGGAGATGCACATAATAAAAAACCAAGTGAAGCCTCTGGAGGTATGCAAAAACGTGTTGCAATTGCACGTGCGATTGTAAATAAGCCAAAATATTTATTTTGTGACGAACCTAATTCTGGGTTAGATCCAAAAACATCGATTGTTATTGACGACTTAATTAAAGAAATCACTGAAGAATATCAGATTACAACTGTAATTAACTCGCATGACATGAACTCAGTTATGCAAATTGGAGAAAAAATTATTTTTCTTAAAAATGGTTTAAAAGAATGGGAAGGGTCTCGATACGACATTTTTAAAACAGATAATGAAGCGGTTACAGACTTTGTATACTCTTCAGAATTGTTTAAAAAAGTACGTCAAATGTACCTAGAGGAACGTAGTTAAACACTCTATTATTTAAAGTCAAACTAACTTCTCCGAAAAATATATTTTCAACTAAATTAATAGCTAAACTTATTGCTATATGTGATTTTAGTTATTAGTTTGCTTAACAACCAAGGTGTCTAGTTTCAGCTTTAGCTTTAACCAACGATATAACTTATCTTTCTCTTTAGACAATTGATTAGCGTCTACTATAGTGTCATTCCATTTAACAGTAAAAACAGCTAACGTGTCAATGCTTTTAAAATTAGAGTTTACAACACTAGCATAAGATAAGGATTCAATATTTTCATAATTAATATTCACCTCTTTAGATAATTCTTCAAAAGGAATATAACCACGCTCTAGCTTAGATAACTCTTTTACTTTTTCTTCTAAAAATGTAATTTTTTGTTGCTGAGTCATTAAGTCTAAAGAGTCTCTTGTGCGTAACTCTTCCATATATTCTAGATTATTAATCTCTCTGTTTTTAGTTTGATTAATTAATAATTTAGAATTTTTTAAGTACGTATACTCTTGTAATCTATTTTCTAAAAAATGCTTCATGTCATCTGAAATTACATCTGTTCCAAATGTTGTTAACTCAATGTTAGAGTCACCATTTGGCGTGTAATTAGGCGTCGCATATTTTTGGATATAACTTGCGTTAGGTAAGGACTTAAGCTCATTGGTAATAAAGTCTTTAGCATCTACTTTAAATTGACTTTCTCTTAACACACTTAAAAACGTGAACATAGCAGGAATCATTACAATAATAGCTACTAAAGAGGCAATTCTTGCAGTACGTTTACGCTTAGCAGAATTAGCATATTTAAGCATTGGAAAACGTAAAATTTTAAGTACTAAAAATGTTGCTAAAGCAATAAATATTGTATTAATGGTAAACAAATACATAGCTTGACCAAAGTAAGTCCAATTACCTTTGGCTAATCCATAACCTGCTGTACATAAAGGTGGCATTAAAGCAGTTGCGATAGCTACTCCAAAAATTACAGAAGCAATAGTCCCACGTTTAGTACGTGCAATAATTAAAGCTAAACCTCCAAAAAAGGCTATTAAAACATCACGTATATCTGGTTGTACACGACCTAGTAACTCTGAAGTATCTTCACTTAATGGAAAAAATCTAAAAAACAAAAAGGCTGTTAACAAACTTAATACGATCATAATCGCTAAATTTATTAGCGATCGCTTAAGCGTATCAATATCATTAATTGCAATAGATAGACCTACACCTAAAATTGGTCCCATTAATGGCGAAATTAACATAGCTCCAATTACCACAGCAGTACTATTAGCATTTAAACCAATAGAGGCTACAAATATTGAGCAAATTAAAATCCATGCAGTAGCACCTTTAAAAGGGATGTCTGCTTTAATAGCTTCGATAGTGGCATCTCTGTCAGTATCGTCTCTAAAATCAAGTAATTCTTGAAGAAAGGTTTTTATACTTTTAAATAGGCCTTCAGCATCTTTTTTTACTGCTTCCTTTTTTTGATTAACCGCTTCGTTTTGTTTCTCTTCATTAGAGAAATTAAACTTATTCTCTTTAGGCTCGTTGTTTTGTTCCATAGTTAAAACCTATCCGTAATGCTCTCCAAAATTGTCTTTTACTTTTTGAAGTACTTTTTTAATATCTTGTTCTTTTGACTTCGGAAAGATAAGTAAAACTTCGTCCTTATCTACAATAATATAATCATTCAATCCATCGACAACAACAACTTTATCCGCTTTAGTTCGTATCATATTTCCTGAAGCATCTTCCGTTAAGGTTTTTGCATTGACTACAGCGTTATTGTTCTGGTCTTTATCTAATTTATCGTATAAACTTCCCCAAGTTCCTAAATCATTCCAATCAAAAGTTGCTGGAATTACGTATACATTAGTAGAGGATTCCATGATGGCATAATCCACAGAAATATTTTCTGCTTTAGGATAATTATCTCTTATAAAATCATCTTCAAATTCCGTATTATAAGTAACCATACCTGTTTTAAACAAGTCAAATAATTCTGGCTGACTACTCTCAAAAGCTTTTATTACACTTGTTGCAGACCACATAAATATACCTGCATTCCATAGAAAGTTACCTTTTGACAAAAATTGTTTTGCAGTTTCATAATTAGGTTTTTCTCTAAACTGCACTACAGGACTTATATTATCCTCAGATGCAGTTCCTGTTTCAATATAACCATATCCTGTATTTGGAAATGTAGGCGTAACACCTAATGTCATTAAGGCATCGTTATCCTGACAATAGGTAAATGCTTGCTTGACATTTGTAGTAAAAGCAACTTCGTCTTCAATCCAATGATCACTTGGTGCTACAATCATTATTGCGTCAGGATTTTCCTTTTGTATTTTTAAACTTGCATACAAAATACAAGGTGCTGTATTACGCATAGCTGGCTCCAACACAACTTGACGTAGGGTTACTTCCGGAAGTTGCTCTAAGACTAAGTCGTTATATTTTTCGTTAGTTAAAATGAAAATATTTTCTTTAGGTATTAGTTTACTTAGTCGGCTAAATGTTTTTTGGATCAGCGTATCTCCTGTCCCTAACATGTCATGAAACTGCTTAGGAAACTCCTCTGTACTTACTGGCCAAAAACGTGAACCAACTCCACCTGCCATTAATATTGCGTAATAATTTTTATTCTGCATGTCCTTGTTATTGTATTAAGCTTAACTTAATTATTTAAAATTTCTACCTCAGCATTGGCATTAAACAAATAGGTTTTACCTGTTTTTACCTCGACACACTCATGTCTAGTGCGTCTTTTTGCTCCTTTTTTAAACACACGTCCATTGTGTATTTTAAAAGTCTGATGTAAAGGTACTTCAAATATAAAGCTTTTATTATTTGGAGCGTCCAATAGCTTTAAAGCTAAGGCGAGTTGCACATCTGTGTCGCTAGACGCTTTTGGATTTATAAAATGTTTTGCAACTACAGGCAAAATGGACTCCGGAAACACCTGAGGATTAATAAAAGGCAGCATTAAATGTTGGAAGGTACGCTTCCACTCTGCTCCATGTGGTTTTATATGTCTGCCAAATTTAGAAAACGCTTCTAAATGGGCTATCTCATGTATTAACGTTATCAAAAATCGATATTTATTTAAACTTCCATTTACCGTAATTTGATGTTTTCCATTTGGTAATCTACGGTAATCACCATGCCTTGTTTTTCTTTCTTTTTTTACCATTACAACCAAATGATCGTGCTCTAAAAGCTGTAAAACTCTAGAGACTGAAGCTTCTGGAATGTAATGAGAAATAGTGTTTTGCATGACTACAAAAATAATAGTTAATTAATATTATTAACTGAATTGATAAAATAAATTTAAGTTGTATTAAATATCACAAATTAACAGTGTATAAAAAGTTAACACTACTTTGTTTTTGTATCTTTAAATATGAAACAATTAATTTTTATAGTAACCTTATTTATGAGTACAAACCTAGGATTAACAATAGATTTTGGAACAGAAAAAGCAGGTGATGATTGGCGTATAGTTAACGATGGTGTCATGGGTGGATTATCCACATCCAAAACAACTATATTAGAAAACAGCATTGTATTTAATGGCGAAGTTAGTCTAGAAAACAATGGTGGATTTGCAAGTATCCGCACGTTAATTACTGCAGGTGCATTAAGTGACTGTAAAACAATGACTATGCGATTTAAAAGTAATAGTACAGATCGTACTTTTGGATTATCTCTTAAAAATAGTCAACAATACTTCATACCTTATTATAAATACACCTTTACACCTAAAACTACAGATTGGGATACCATTTCTGTAAATCTATCAGATTTTAAACATTACAGAATAAGTGAAGTTATAGGAAATACAATGCCAATAAAAGCTTTGGATGATGTCTATAATATTGCATTAATTATTAGCGACAAAAAAGCTGGTAATTTTAATATTGAAATAGATTATATCAAGTTTGAATAACACAATAGCCTTTTACCTATAGACCATTAAGTTTTTAATTATGATACAAAAAGAAACCGCTTCCAATTTCTTGAAAGCGATTTCCCATCATTAAACAACCTAAAAAAAATTACTTAGGCATCACTACTGCATCTATTGCGTGAATTACTCCATTTGAAGCTGCAACATCTGCCATAATAACTTTAGATGTGTTTCCTTTTTCATCCATTAATACAACATCTCCATCTTCTAAAGACGCTGTTAATGATCCTCCTTGTACTGTAGCAACAGTAAATTTTCCGTTGTTTGCTTTTATAGCCTCAACTACTGCTGATGCATTAAATTTTCCTGCTACAACATGATACGTTAAAACTGCTGTTAACATTTTTTTATTCTCAGGCTTCAATAATATTTCTACTGTGCCTTCTGGCAATTTATTAAAAGCATCATTTGTAGGTGCAAATACTGTAAATGGACCTTTACCACTTAAGGTTTCTACTAAATCTGCTGCTTTTACTGCTGCAACAAGGGTTGTAAAGTTTTCATTTCCAACAGCTACTCCAACAATATTATCATTATCTTGTGTTTGCACTGCTATTGGCGAACTGTCTGTTGTGTTAAGCGCCATTTCTTTTGACTGATTTTCTACATTCTTTGGTGCTTCTTTACAAGAATTTAAACCAATTAGCCCTACTACTGTAAAAGCCATTAATACATTTTTAGTTTTCATAGTTTTGTTTTTTTTTGTTTACCCAAAGATAAAACCAGACAATAAATAAAACTATTATTTTTGTTTAAAGTTTAGTTAAATTTGTTAAACAAAATAAATTCGGTCTAAAAAAAACCGAAACTGAATATTCCAATTTCGGTTAAATAACACAATGCTAAATCGCTAAAAACCAAAGCCTAACGAAAACTGCCATACTCTGTTTTTTGGTGATCCATCATCGTAAATATCTCCAAGACCTAAATGGTAGCGCACACCTAAGCTAACATTAGCATCCGATTTAAATCCTAATCCAAAATTTACACCATAATCAAAGCTATTAGGCTCAAACTCTTGTGATGTATCAAATAAATCAAAGTTAGCATCATACGTTTCTTTATGTGAGATAGCATAACCTATTTGTGGTCCAGCCTCTAAGTAAAAGGTACTTACAGGATATAGTTTTAAAGATAATGGCACATTAATATAATTCAGTTTTTGTGTAAACGTCCCACCATTAGTTTCTAGTTCATAACCTTGCTGCGAGTACATCACTTCAATTTGAATAGCTGCAAAATTGCTTAAATAAGATTCGCCATATAATCCTACATGAAAACCGCTTCTTTGACCAGTTTCTTCATTACCATCGTATTGTACTGATGCTAGATTATAACCACCTTTAATTCCTCCATTAGACTTAGACTTTATATCGTCTTGTGCATTTACTAAAAATAAAGCTCCAAAACTTAGTGCTAGTGTTAAACATAGTTTTTTCATAATTAATAATTTAAGTAAGTGTTAAGTTGTTTAAAAATTATTTTCCTCCATTAGCCTGAAGGTCAGCAATACATTGCGCATCCAATTGTGGTATGGATCCTCCGGAAATCATAGACATTGCTCCATTACCATTTTCTGCTTTCCAATACATTAAGCAAGACTCAATATTACAATGCTTTGGATGCTCTAAATCTTCATGATTAGTTTGCAAAGGCGTACCTAAGTTGGTTAATCCTAAAATGTGTCCAAACTCATGCGTAATGACCGTAGATTCTAATATAGGTGTTGTATTTGTTATTGTGCCAGAAGTTAATTGTTGAATTGTCTCTTGATAAATTACAAACGATGTATTTCTATAAGCAGTACCCAAAACAACTCCTGAATCTGTATTGTTAGCAGAAGCACCATCCGCAAAAAAAGCCCAAACTGCTATTTGATTACTATTATTAAACAATAATCTATTAGCATCTTCTATAGCTATTATCTCTTGATTTGTATATGGCGTTAAACCAGGAGGCGAGATTGCTCGTTTTTGTACCGTAATTCCATTAGGCTTATAGGTTCTGTTTTCCAAAAAAGAAACAAAATTAGATATTGCTGTTTGAGAAGGCTCAAATCCTTCGACATACACTACCTCAACAACAAGACTAGAAAACGTAGTATCAGATAATAAATCATTAGCAGATGCACCAACATTTAACTTATTTGCTTGTGTATTGTTTAATGCATCATTTTGCGAATCGTCGCTACTACATGACATTAATACCAACAATATTATTACGCTTAAATACTTCATCTTTTTAATCTTTTTAATAATTAAACAAAACAGCTATCGTATTAAAATAGCTGTTTTGCAAAAGGCATACAAAACTGCGCTGTACTAACTTATATTTGTGTTAATACTAATGTTAATGCTGCATTGGTCGTACTTTGTAATGATATGGTCGTGTTATTAAAGCTTGTCACAGCCCAATTTTGATTTAATACATTAAATGTAACATTCCCTGTAAAGGTTAAATCTAAAAACACTTCTGTTTGAGAAGCTACCTGATAAGTCCCTTGTACATCTTGTACAGTTACATTAACCGTATTGACTGCTACTACAGATAAGTCGTTTGCAAAATCTATAGTAAACTCAGCATAATCTGACGCAGTATCAACACCTGCGTTAATAACCGACTCTATCTGAAACAATCCATCCACCAAAATAGTCTCTAAAGCATCAGCATCTTCAGCTGCTTGCTCCTCAACGCCTTGCTCATTTAAACAATCAGAAATTGCTGCTTGTAATTCTGCGTCGCTATTGAATATTATTGCCTGATTACCACTAGCATCGACAGTAGCTGTAATTGGATAATTTATAGCAAATAATTGATCATCACTAAAGTCACTTATATACGCATATAACTGCTGTTCGGTTTCTAATACAACGCTCCCAGTTTGTTCTAAACTTAAACTATACGTTAATAAGGTTATTGGAAAATCAATATCTAAACAAGTAATTGCGTCATCTCCTGCTGCTGTTACTGTTTGACATGCATCAATAAAACCATCATATGTTGATTGATTTTCAACAACAACTTGGGTATAATTACTTAGGGTAATTGTTATTGGAAACTGAAGCTCCACAGTATCTTCATCTGTATTAAATTGCGCTAAAATATCAATCACTTGTTGATAATCAGCTTGACTAATAATAGTAACCTGCGTTCCGTTTACGGTTGCAGTTACTGGCAAAAGTATTGATGAACACGACGTCCCATCTAAAAAATCATCAAAAGATCCATCGTACATTGAGGTACGCTCTAAATTACTAGCGGTTTGAGAATTTGAAGTATTAGTGTTTGGATTGTTCCCACTTTCATCATCAATTTCATCTTGACAAGATGTTAGTGTCATTAATGAAGTTAAAAATAAGGCTGTAATAAATTTTAAGTTTTTCATAATTTTAAATGTTTGTAAAGTTAATTTTTCTTTTGTTAATGAAATTATTTTCTTTTTGAAAGCTATTTTTTCGCCATTCTATGGGTAAGACAACTGGATTTTATTTTACCCTACTTTAAAATTTCAAATAAGTGATTAATTATATAAATTAAAGCGGTAAAGCTTGTTAACAAGATGATTATTAAAATTGTTTCAATGATGGTTATTAGTTTTTCGGTGTCCATGTTTACTATTTTAGATTGTTCTGCCAATAAGACAACACAAAATATTTTTACCCTACTTTTACGCAAACATTATATTTAGCCTAACCTATTTAAAAGCTAAAATTGGTTTATGATTGAGAATACAAACAACCTTTGTGAGGAAAAAAACTTTAGTGATTTTTATGTCAAGCACTTACAATCTGCAAGTAATTTTGCATTTTATAAATGTGGTGATTCTGCAAAAAGCCTAGATTTGGTACAAGATGCATTTTCAAAAATTTGGGAAAATTGTGCTAAAATAAATTTTGACAAGGCTAAGACGTATTTATTTACATCCATTAACAATATGTTTTTAAACACCATAAAACATAATAAAGTGGTTATGGATTATGCTAAAGCTGCACCTTATTTAGATACAGACAATCAAAGTCCAGAATATTTATTAGAAGAAGAAGAATTTAAAACAAAACTGCAAAATGCAATTGCATTATTAACAGATGGACAGCGTGAAGTTTTTTTATTAAATAGAATTGAAGGCAAAAAGTATCGCGAGATTGCTACTTTATTAGACATTTCACAAAAAGCAGTCGAAAAACGCATGTCAATTGCTTTAAAAACTTTGAAGCAACATATACAGAATATTTAATCAAGTAGGGTAAACAAGACATTAGTTGTCTTAATATTGAAGGACGTTTACAATGAAAAAAGAAAAAAACATATTACAATGGTTTAATAACGAGTTATCTAATGAAGAATTAGATGATTTAAAAAAATCTGAAGACTTTAAAACTTTAGAAAAAATAAAGCATTACAGCTCACAACTTGAAGCACCTAAAGTTGATGCCCAACAAGCGTTGCAACAATTTAAACAAAGACAATTAACAAAAACAAAACCTAAGGTTATTACTTTAAACTTTAAATCATTTTTAAAGATAGCAGCACTATTAATTGTTATGCTTGGAGGTTCTTATTTTGTGTTTTTTAATAATACAGAATCGTTTAGCACACAAATAGCGCAAAACAAAACGGTTACATTACCTGACAACTCTGAAGTGATTCTAAATGCAAAATCTAAACTGTCCTACAACAAAAAAACTTGGGACAAGCAACGTAACTTAAAATTAGATGGTGAAGCCTTTTTTAAAGTAGAAAAAGGTCAAAAATTTACAGTTAACACTACTGCTGGACTAGTGCAAGTTTTAGGTACACAATTTAACGTTAAAGAACGTGACAATTATTTTGAAGTGCTTTGCTACGAAGGCTTAGTAAGTGTTACACATAATAACAAAACCGTAAAACTACCTAAAGGCAATGGCTTTAAGGTTACTAACGGAAGCATTGAACTTACAACAAACCACACGACCACAAAACCCGATTGGATGCAAGCAGAAAGCAGCTTTACAAACATAGCATTACAAGAGGTAATTGCAGAGCTAGAACGTCAATATAACGTCACCATAAAAGCAACAGCTGTAGACACAACCCAACTGTTTTCTGGTACTTTTACACACAATAATTTAAACACTGCTTTACAATCCATAACCATACCTTTAAAAATTAGTTTTAAAATTGAAGGACAAACCGTTACATTTTATAATTATGGAGGTTAGACATTGGCTTGTTGGTTTTTATCTATTAATAGTTTCTAGTGGTTTTGGTCAAAACCAACAGATCCCATTGGCTGACTATTTAACAACAATCGAAACCACTTTTAATGTCAAGTTTAGTTATGCTGTAAAGGACGTGGCTAACATTAATATTACACGACCTAGTAATACTTTAGACCTAAACAGTACATTAGACTATCTAAATGCTAATACGCTTTTAAATTTTAAAACAATAGACAACCGTTACATTACCGTTTCAGTGTTAGAAAAAACTATTTCTATTTGCGGTACTGTGCTTTCTGCAGAAACAAACCAAGGTCTTTTAGGTGCTTCAATTGCTGTAAACAACACTTACTTAGGCACGACTAGTGATTATAATGGTCAATTTAGTTTAAAAGACATTCCGCTTCAAGCGACAATAACCATTTCATATCTAGGATTTAAAGATTACATTGTTACTGCTACATCCTTTTTTGATAGCAAACAAAGCTGCAAACCTATTACGCTATTAGTTGACAACCAAATGTTAAGCGAGGTTTTAATTACCAAATATTTAACCACAGGATTACAAAAATTAATAGACGGAAACATCTTGTTAAATACAGAACAGTTTGGAATTTTACCAGGCTTGATAGCACCTGATGTTTTACAATCGATTCAAGTACTTCCTGGCGTAGAAAGCGTTAACGAGAGTGTTGCTAATATAAATGTTAGAGGCGGAACCAATGACCAAAACTTAATACTTTGGGATGGCATTAAAATGTACCATTCTGGACATTTTTTTGGATTAATATCTGCCTATAATCCTTATTTAACCAACAAAGTTATGGTTACCAAAAACGGAACAAGTAGCCAATATAGTGATGGTGTATCTAGTACCATTAATATGTTTACTAAGGATAAAATTACAAACACTTTCTCTGGAGGAGCTGGTGTTAATTTAATTAGTGCAGATGCTTTTTTAGAAATTCCGATATCCAAAAAATTAGCACTACATATCTCAGGACGACGCTCCATTACAGATGCATTTAGCACGCCAACATATGATAATTATTTTGAAAGAAGTTTTCAGGATAGCGACATTAACATCAATCCAAATGTAGACAATAGCACAACACAATCCGATTTTGTGTTTTATGATTATACTGCAAAAATCCTTTTTGATTTAAACGACAAACACCAATTTAGAGCCAATATTATTGGTATAAATAATAATTTAGATTATACCGAAAGCACTACAGATAGCAACACTACGACCTCTACAAAAAGCAGTAATTTAAGGCAAGATAATTTAGGTTATGGCGCAAACTGGAATGCACAATGGAACCATGCTTTTAGCACTAACGTGTCAGGTAGCTACTCGCAATACAACGTAGACGCTTCGGATTTGCGTGTGCAAACCAATCAGCGTTTAACACAAGCTAATGAGGTCTCAGAAACCAACTTACAACTAAAAACGCAATACCAAATCAATCCTAATCTATCTTTTATTAATGGCTATCAGTTTAACGAAATTGGTATTTTAAACCAAACTACAGTCACTGTTCCATCCTACTCCAAAACTAAAAAAGACGTCTTGCTAAACCATGCTTTTTTTACAGAGGTACAATATCATAAAAACAACACGTACGTAAGACTAGGTGCACGTGCCAATTACTTCCAAAAGTTTAACCAATTACTAATAGAACCTAGATTAAATGTGCGTCAAAAATTATCTAACCAATTTGCTATAAAATTGGAAGGCGAATTTAAAAATCAAACTGCCACGCAAATTGTAGATTTTCAGGATGATTTTTTAGGTGTAGAAAACAGACGTTGGATACTTGCAGACAACCAAAGCATACCAATTTCAAAAAGCAAACAAGCCTCTTTTGGTATAGACTTTAAACAACATAATTTTAATTTAGATGTGACTAGTTTTTACAAAGTTGTGCATGGTATTACTGCCAGAAATCAAGGATTTTACAATAATTTTCAATATTTAAACGCAATTGGAGATTACACGTCTAAAGGTGTCGAGTTTTTAGCTAACAAAACAGCAGACCGTTTTAGCACATGGCTAAGTTACACGTACAGTATTAACGACTATCAATTTGACAGTTTTACACCATCTGTATTTCCAAATAATGTGGATATAAGACACTCGGTGTCATTAGGGTTTAATTATACCGTTTTACAAAATTTACAACTCTCAGTAGGTAGTGTTTGGCATTCTGGTCAGCCATATACCAATCCACTTGCCAGTAACCCAACCGTCCAAATCAATAATAATTATTACGTTAATTACGACCAACCAAACAGTCAAAATGTGGATCCATTTTTTAGATTGGATGCGTCTATTAATTATGACTTTAATTTTACAAAGGACTCAAAACTTAGTTTTAGAGCAGGTGTAAAAAATGTAACCAACCACTATAATACCATTAATCGTTATTTTGAAGTCGATCCAGAAGACAACAATAAAACCATCCAAATCGATAATAAATCACTAGGATTAACACCAAACGCTAGTTTGCGTTACAGCTTTTAATAGCTTATCTTTCTTAACATTAAAGCTTTTTAAAAGCCCCTTTTAAATGCACAATTGATAAGCAACGCCATTTTAAGATGAAACAAACTATCCTAATACTTTTTCTATTTTTAGCAATAACCGCTTGCAAGAACAACACCAACCAACCACAGTCACCAACCGAAACGCCTAAAGACTACCAAGACATTATAACAACCCATTACCAATTATATAAACCTACCAAAAAATCAAAAGCAGTACTCATCCTTTTTGGTGGTTTTCCGGAACAAGCAGAGGACATTAAGAAAGAATTTAAAATTCTGGAACTCGCTAAAAAAAACAACATTGCTGTCCTGCTATCTAACTACAATCAAAAACTATGGTTAGACACACAAGATAAACAACAATTAGCTACCTTATTACAAAACGCTATTACTGATAACCAATTACCAACAGATGCTATTTATATTGGTGGTTTTTCCAGTGGAGGCGTTGTAAGTCTGCTGCTAAGCAATTTTATAACAGCCTCAAAACAGTATAACATTAATCCAAAAGGTGTCTTTATTGTGGACTCACCTATTGACCTAGAAGCCTTATACAAAGCGTCTCAAAAAAATCTAGAGCGTCAATTTTCTGAGGTATCTGTAGAAGAAAGCACATGGATACAAAACACATTAACTGAAGCTTTTGGACCACCAGAAAAAAATCTGGATCACTACCAAAACAATAGCGTGTACACCTACAGTAGTAACTACACAAAAAATGTACAACATTTAAAGAATACAAAAATACGATTATACACAGAGCCTGACACACTATGGTGGAAAACCAACCGAAAGGCAGATTATGATCAAATGAATGCGTATTACATTAAAAAATTAGCCGAACAACTACAAGCACAACAGTTTAAAAACGTGCAATACATACCAACCCAAAATAAAGGTTACCGCTCCAATGGAGACAGACATCCACATAGTTGGTCTATCATTGATGTGGAGGATTTGGTAACATGGATTTTAAACGACTAAATTTACGTAGTTGTACGTATAGATTTTCTTGTATTTTTCAGCTAACTTCGTTTGCCGATTTATGAAAATTCTTAAAGGATTTTTTATAAAGAACCATTAATAGAAATCTCATAAAGATACAAATGCATTTAAAATCAATTCAAATTAAAAACTTTAAAGGATTCAAAAATCTTTCTTTTGAATGTAACCAAAATTTTAATGTTGTAATAGGTGAAAATAATATAGGTAAAAGTACAATATTTGAAGCACTCTTAATTTGGGAAAGTTGCTTTAATCGAATAATAAATTCCAAAAAGACAAACTTTTACAAAGCCGATGGTGGAAATACTTATATCCCATTTGGGGATTTAACATTTATTAGATTAATTAACGATACCGATTTGTTTTTTGAGGCACCCAATCAAGCAAGAATAACTGTTAATATAAAGGATAAGGAAAATGTATTCGCGTTAACTTTCGAGTTAAGTAAACCTAAATCAATTAGTAATTCTTATTTGAGATTTAAAACAGTAAATCATAGAGAATTTGAAAAATTTGCGCTGTTTTTGAAACAGCAACAAATTAAACTTGACGAAGCTATTTTTATTTATCAAACTAAACCTGTTTCAAATATATTAAATAAAGAACCTTTTATGAACTCTGGTCAAGTTCTAAAGAAGATTTCAGTAGGCAAATCTGGTGAAGTTTTACGAAATAAAATAATCAAAAAAAAATCTATAAATCGCACAAACTTAGAAAATCAAATATCAAAAGTTTTAAATCAAACAATTAATTTTCAATGCAATAATGAAAAAAGGTCACATAAAGATGAGTATATTGATTTAAAAGTATCCAATGGTACTAAAAGTTTGGATATCCATTTACAAGGAAGTGGCTTTCTACAAGTAGCAGAAATCTTCTCAACTATAGATTATCTTGAAAATGCCATGAATATATTACTCATTGATGAACCAGACTCACATATTCATGCCAAATTACAAAGAAAACTTCTTCAAGAATTAAGACTAATTAATAACACCCAAACATTTGTAATATCTCACAATGATACTTTTGTTAGCGAACTAAATCCTGATGAATTATTTTACCTGAACAACGAAAGTAAAAATGAAGGTTCTATAAAAAAATTAGACCTAAAAAACTTTGACAAAATAAAAAAAGAATTAGGAGGTATAATTGTAGCTCTAGACAAACTTAATTACACTCATAAAGTTTGTTTTGTAGAAGGAGATGACGATATAGAATACATCAATCGTCTATTAAAAAAACATCTTAAAATAGAACCTGAAAATCTTCCAAAAAAAGAAGTCGTGTTCTATCATCTTAGAGGTAAAGATTTTTTGTTTAAAAAAATAGATCATAATAAGAGACTCTTGAGCCAACTTTTTAAAGACAAGAGTTATGCTGTGATTTATGACAAAGATTTCTCTACAGAAGATTCCTGTACTGATTTTAATGCTGAAATTTCAAGAAAATTAGGAAATAATTCAAATGTTTATACACATAATGGATATTGTATTGAATCTACAATTTTTTCAGATTTAGAAAAACTCTGTATCTTTCTATCTAATTTGAATGGTGTCTCTAAGCTAAGGGTACATTTTTTTATTGAAGAATTCTTTTCTAATATTATTTTAGACTTCGGTACTCATACATCAAAATACTATAAAGATTTCGAAATAAAATTTAAAAGTCAGAAAAACGAATCAAGACCAGAACTTAACACAGTTAATTTTAATGACTTTTTAGGAAACGCTTTGGAAATAGGGAAAAATCATTATTTATTTAATAAAGCCTTAATATCTGACTTCTACAAAAGCTTTAAAAATCATTTCTCCACAATAGACAAAGATTTACTTTCAAAAACGAGTGAAGCTTTATCTTCAGAATTATTCACTTCATATATTGAAAACATTTCAAACCCAGAAGATTTTATCGATTGTAATAAAGATTTATTAAGAACAATATATGAAATTGAATAAAAAAAAATCAGGAACGAAACTCTCATTATACATAAATCTTTCAACGCAAATAACAATAACCAAACCTCATTAAACCAAAAAAACGCTTTCAAATAATTGAAAGCGTTTTTTTTATATAGTAAAGTATTAAGCTTACATGCGTTCTGGCACTGCAACACCTAATAAGCTAAATGCATTTTTTATAGTATTAGCTACTGTTTTAGATAACTGTACTCTAAATATAATTTCGTTTTGTGTGTCTGCACCAAGTATTGATACATTTTGATAAAAACTATTAAAGGCTTTTACCAAGTCGTAAGTATAATTAGCTATTAACGCAGGACTATGGTTTGTTGCTGCTTGCTGTATCACCTCTGGAAACAATTGTAATTGCTTGATTAACTCACGCTCCTTGTCGTCCAAAGTCACTTGGTCTGGACTTAGCGTGATAGTCTCTGTGATATTAGCCTTACGCAGTATAGATTGGATTCTAGCATACGTATATTGTATAAAAGGTCCTGTATTACCCTGAAAATCGATAGACTCTTTTGGATCAAATAAAATACGTTTTTTAGGATCTACTTTTAAAATGTAATATTTTAAAGCACCTAAACCAATCGTTTTATAAAGGTCTGCTTTTTCTTGATCTGTATAACCGTCTAGCTTACCTAAATCTTCAGAGATGGTTTGTGCTGTGTCAGCCATTTCGACAATTAAATCGTCAGCATCTACAACTGTACCTTCTCTACTTTTCATTTTTCCAGAAGGTAAATCTACCATTCCGTAACTTAAATGAAACAGATTTTTAGCCCAATCAAAGCCTAGTTTTTTAATAATTAAAAACAGAACTTGAAAGTGATATTCTTGCTCATTACCAACAGTATAAACCATACCACCAACATCTGGATAATCCTTAACACGTTGGATAGCTGTCCCAATATCTTGGGTCATGTAAACTGCTGTTCCGTCAGAACGTAATACAATTTTTTCGTCTAATCCATCTGCTGTTAAATCACACCAAACAGATCCATCTTCTTTTTTAAAGAACACGCCAGATTTTAAACCTTCGGCAACAAACTCTTTACCTAAAAGGTAGGTTTGACTTTCATAATATAAGTTATCAAAATCTACACCTAAGTTAGTATACGTCTGCTCAAAACCTTTATAGACCCAACCATTCATGGTTTGCCATAAAGCAACAACATCCTTATCTCCTGCTTCCCATTGTTGTAGCATTTGTTGTGCTGCTACTAAAATTGGTGCTTCTTTTTTGGCGTCATCTTCGGTTTTACCTTCAGCTATTAACGCTGCAATTTCTTTTTTGTATTCTTGGTCAAACTTAACGTAGTAGTTACCTACTAATTTATCGCCTTTTAAACCAGTAGATTCTGGTGTTTCACCATGACCAAAACGCTGCCAAGCTAACATACTTTTACAAATATGTATTCCTCTGTCGTTTATAATTTGTGTTTTGTATACTTTTTTACCAGACGCCTTTAAAATTTCGGCAACACTGTATCCTAATAAGTTGTTTCGGATGTGACCAAGGTGTAATGGTTTGTTTGTATTTGGCGAAGAATACTCAACCATTACGGCTTTATTTTCCGCGGAAGCGTTAACAAAACCAAACGTGTCTTGATCCTTAATAGTATTAAAATAATTTACAAAATACGATGCCTGAATCTCTAGATTTAAAAAGCCTTTAACAACGTTAAACCCTTCTACTTCTGCGACATTATCCACCAAATAGTTACCAATAGCTTCTCCTATTTGCACAGGATTACCTTTTACAACCCTCAACATTGGAAACACAACTACTGTGATATCTCCAGCAAATTCTTTACGTGTTGCTTGGAATTCTACAGTTTCTAAATCTGCGCTATAAACGGATTTAAAGGCTTGTTTAACGTGTTGCTCTAAGATGTTTTGAAGGCTCATTGATTATATTTTTTGAAAGGGCAAATATAGCATTTATTGAGCATAAACTAAGGCTTTTTGTTATCCTTATTAGCCTGGAGTATTGGATTAAAAAAAGTAAAATACAACTTTAACATAATTGTTATTATATATGCTAAGTAAGTCTAAAAATAATAAAAATACCGTTAGTCTAATTTTTTGGCATTACCACTTAAAAATTATGATATCAGCATTTTAATAATCATTTTTAACCCTCGAAGAAAAATCCCTCCAGTTTCTTCTGTAATCAAACTAACTATTAAGTCATTACCCTAATTGCTGTTAGATTGCTTTTATGTGCAATTTATCTTACATTTGTTGTAATGCTGTATATTTAAATGAAGCGACTGATTGTCCTTTTATGCCTACTAAATTTAGCTTTTGGCTTTTCGCAAGAAGAAGAGCTGGAAAGCTTGACTATTCAATTAGCTTATCAGGATCCTGATATCTCTAAAGTTGATACGTCGGTTAGCATTATTAAATTACTTTTTAAAACCGAAGATTACAGCAAAGCATTAAAGTTTATTAAGCAAAGTGAAAAACTAGCTAAAGACTTAGACTACAAAAAAGGATTGGCTGAAATTACATACTACAAAGCTAAAATCCACCATCAAGAAGGACAATACCAAATGGCTGTTGGCGAATTTAAAAACGCTAAAACGTTATTTACCACTATTAAAGACACCATTACTGTTGCTAAAATAAATAGTGATCTTGGCTTTATAGAAATTGAAAATGGTAATTACAAAGTTGGTTTAAACTATGCGTTGTCTGCGATACAAGAGTTAGAAAAACGATCGCTTTTTAATGATTTATCTACCAATTATGAAAGTCTTGCTAATGCCTACCAAAATGCCAATGTTTTAGACAAAGCAATTACCTACAACATAAAAAAGATTGAGGTCGATAATAAAATTAATAATATTAAAGGACTTATTGCTACCAATAAAAAACTAGGAGATATTTATACTTCTAATAAAAATTACAACCAAGCCATTAGTTATTACGAAAGCGCTTTGGGTTATGCTGGCAATAATGACGAAACCACTAGAGCAAACATTTTACCTTATTTAGGTAATGCATATTTAATGGATAAGGATTATAAAACGTCTGCAAGATATTTATTAGAATCCATTAACCTAAACAGACGTTTTGAAAACCAAGAAGGTGTGTTGATTGCTTTAAATAGTTTAGGCGAATTATACCTAAAACAAAACCGTTTAAGTACTGCACAGGAACAATTATTGGAGGCTTCCAATTTAAGTCGCTTATTAAACAATGATGAGCAATTACTTAAAAATTATAGATTAATGAACACATTAGACAGTATTAAAGGTGACTTTGATAATGCTTATGTGTGGCAAAGCCAATATTATAGTTTAAAGGAAAAAATAGATGCTGAAAACAATAAAAAATCGGCAATTATAAAAATAGAAACCTTAGATGGTACTACTGCTGAAGTGGATAATATTATTTTACCTGTTACCACTAATGATACGGTTGTTAGCAAGAAAAAATATGACAAATTTAAATTAATCTTTTACGCACTACTAGCTGCTTTTGCTGTGGTCTTAACCTTTTTTGTCCTGTTTTATTTAAAACGAAATAATAGATTAAAATATACCAGAGAGCTAGAGGCTAAGAATAAAAAAATAGAGTTGCAAAACGAAGCTATTTTAGAGCAAAGTAAGCATCTAGAAAACATTAATAAGGTTAAAGACAAATTGTTTTCCATAGTCTCTCATGATTTAAAAGACTCGTTAACCTCTACTAAAGGGTTTATTGATTTATTAAAAGAAGGACAGCTTACGCAAGACGAATTTCATAGTTTATTACCAGAACTAAGCGAAAACGCTAATAACGCATCACTACTACTATTTAATCTATTAAATTGGTCTAAGTCTCAAATGCAGTCTTTAGAGCCAAAACCAACCTTATTTGATATTCAAGAAGTATTTGCAGAGAAGGTAAAACTTATGGACCAAAAATTTGATGCTAAAGGTGTCAAACTAATTGATAAAACGTTACGCGATTTTGTTTATGCAGATCGAAGCATGATAGAAATTGTAATACAAAACCTATTAGCTAATGCTGTTAAGTTTTGCAACAGAGGCGACCTTATTACAATTACCAATCAAATTAGTAATGGTAAGTCTATTATTAGCATTGAAGATACAGGTGTTGGTATTACTAAAGAAAACCAAAGCAAACTTTTTGGCAACAATACATTTACCACTAGAGGTACCAACAAAGAAAAAGGTACTGGATTGGGACTAACTATATGCCGAGAGTTAGTAGACTTAAACAATGGTAAAATTTGGGTAGAAAGCGAACTAAATATAGGGAGCACTTTTTATATAGAACTCCCTAAAAGTAGAATTGATAATTTAAGTGATACTGAAACTACACCTTTGGTAGAAACACCTCAGCCATCATACAGCGAGCGCTACCACCTCCACAAGTCTCAATAGTTTCTAAACTACTTGATAATATTGGACAATGTGCTTCAATTAATTGTATTTGAGTTGGCGTTAAACTGTCATGAGCAGCTTGGCTCATCACTAAATAAAGTTTATCATCCTTACCTTTAACTTGCAACATGTTACCAGCAAATTGGTGCATTTGTGCTTCAGTAATTTTAATAACTTTTTTGTTGTTTTTCTCTAAGTTACTCACCACATTTTTGCGTTCTTTTTTATCATCAATAGTGTCTAAACATATGACAGCAAAAGTCTCTGCTAAACACATCATCACGTTAGTATGATAAATTGGTAAGCGCTTACCATCAACCGTTTGATTTGCAGTAAAAACGACTGGTGTGTATTCAAAATCTTCGCAAAACTCGATAAATAAATCCTCATCAGCTCTTGGTGATAATGCACAATAAGCAATCTCGTTTACACGATCTAACAATAAACTTCCGGTACCTTCTAAAAATAGCCCTTCGTCCTCTGCAGATGTGTAATCTATAATATTATTAATTTTAAAACCTTCTTGTTCTAATCTTAAAAACACATCTTCGCGTCTTTCTCTTCTTCTATTTTCAGCAAACATAGGATACATAGCGATGTCACCATTTTCATGAAAACTCACCCAATTGTTTGGAAAAATAGAATCTGGAGTATCCAAAGATGCCTTATCATCTATCACAATTACATTTACTCCTACAGCTCTAAGTTTGTCTACATAAGCATCAAACTCGTCTTGAGCTTTTTTATTTATTTCGACATTTTTAAGATCTAAATCCTCTTGAAAATAGTTATTTACTGCTGTTTGCTCATTCATCCTAAAATTTACAGGACGAATCATTAATATTGTATTTGTTGTTTGATGCATATTAAAATTTTTCACAAAAGTAAATTAATTTAAAAAGAAAAGCATTTAAAAAATAAGTAAATTGAAATCTTAAAAATCACCTTATGGAATTTGTACAACAATATTTACAAAGTGAGCGTTTACTTGGCTTAAGCGCAGGAATTATAGGCTTATTATCTATTACTACTGGTATAATTTTTTACGTTAACAAACCACAATTTAAAGTCTTTGCGATTACCATGTTAATCATTGGATTAATAGAAGCTGGATTATTTATAACTGGCTACTTTTTAGTAAACAATCAAAATAACGTAAATAAAAAAATAGAACAATTTGAAAGTAATAAAGACAACTATTTAAAGACTGACAAAATAGTTGTGGATAAAAACCTGAAAGCCTTTTTTATCCTTAAATTAATTTATGCCATAACATTTATAACCTTAGCTATTGTGTTATCTAAGATTAACCTTAAACCCATCTATTTTGGCATATTTACAGCTTTAATGATCCATCTAGCTGCTGCTATTGTAATTGATACATTTGGAGAACGTTATACTAAAACATATAAGACCAATATTGAAACTACATTAAAATTATAATCACTTAATAATTAGTTTTTATAGCGATACGTTTAATAATTAATCCCTGATAATAAGGATTTAATAAAAGGATAAAAACATCGATATCCAACATAAACCAACCAAAGACTATTAATAATTTAGATTAAATGTTAAAAATATACGATTAAACAATAGAAAAATTTGTTTTATAATTAAAAATATCTTTTCTTAGTAGTATATTAATAGCATTCCCTTTACACCTAACTGATTAATAGCAACTATGAGATTTTCCCTTATTCTCTTGTTTGTGCTTTCCCTAAGTACATTACAAGCTCAGCAAAACAACGTTGAAACAGCAAATTCTACCGACTATCTGCAAGTCACTAGATATAGATTACAACCAAAAGATTTAAATCTAGACCATATTATTGACAATGAAAAAGTCTATATAAAAATATATTATAATGAAACCGCTAGCATTGTGGATGATTATAATTTTTTTAAACCCAAAAAAAACGAAATCTTATTTTTTTACGGAACCAATGCTGAGAACCAAAAATCAGAGATGTTTTTTAAAGTTCATGACAGCTTAAAAGACGTCTATAAAAAGAAAGATTTTAATCAATTAATGCAAGTCATTAAGGTTTTAGAATACAATGTCTTTTCTGAAGATAAGTTTTCAAGTGCTGAAGCCTATGCTGCATTAGAACGTGTGTAATACAAGTATTATATTTAAAAAAAATGGCTGACTTTTAATTAAGTCAGCCATTTTTATATGGTGTAGTTTTTTTATGGTGTGGAGTTGGAAACCTGTAATAGTTTACCGTTGTATAATTTATGTCCAGTCAATGCAAAATTAGCCATATAATCTGCCATTTGCTTTGCTGTAGTTGGTGCTTGATAACCTGGAAATGCTTCTTCTAACATTTCAGTCTGCACAGAGCCTAACGCCAACACGTTAAATGAAGGTCCAGTTTCTTTATACTCCTCAGCTAACAGCTCAGTAAGCGTAATAACAGCACCTTTACTTGAGCTATAAGCAGACAGTCCTGCAAACTTCATGCTACCCTGTACGCCTCCCATTGAGCTAACTGTAACAACATGACTATCTTTATTCATATAAGGTAAAACAGTCCTTGTCATTTCGGCAACACCAAACACGTTTGTTTTATAGATGTTTTCAAATTCGTGCATGCTTGTTTCTGCAAAAGGTTTATTTAAAACAGCTCCTGCATTATTGATTAAAATATCTACTTGTTTCCAATTATCATTGATAAAAGCATTCACTTTTTTATAATCTTCAGTATTACCTAAATCAAACGAAAAGGAAGTTATATTATCAAAATGAAGGTTATTTACAGGTTGTGCATTTCTAGACAACGCTAAAACGTTATGACCTTGATTAGCAAAAATGTGCACTAATTCAAACCCAATACCACGACTTGTTCCTGTTATAATTATATTTTTAATTTTCATTTAATGTAATTTCTTTTGTTGGTGTATTACTCATTTTTTCAATACCTGGAATAATACTATTAATTAATTGTACCATATGGTTGTAATCTAACTTATCTGCTTCATCATCTACGTGGTGATAATAGTCGTAATTAGATAAATCACATGAAGAGATCGTATGGCATGGTAAGTTGAACTCTTTGTAAAAAGCATAATTATCTGACTGTCTAAATAGATTATATTTGGCAGCAACCTCTGAATAACCCACTACTTTAGCACCAGAATATTCATTAATTTTATGTGCTATATTAGACTTATCAAAACCTGTAACAAATGCGATGTAATCTCTGTCTTTAAAAGGCACACCAATCATTTCAAGATTAATCATTGTGTACATATTAAAATTATCTTGTTTTAATCGTTTTGCTAAATGCGCAGAACCTAACAACCCTTTTTCTTCCGCAGAAAAAGTTACAAAAAGCAAACTTCTTTTATTAGTCTTTTTAGCACCAAAATATTTTGCTAAGGCTAAAACACCACTAGTTCCAGCTGCATTATCATTAGCTCCATTAGCTATACTGTCATTTGCAACCGTTTTACTTTGACCTATATGGTCATAATGTGCACCAATTACAATAAATTCATTTTTTAATGTAGTATCATTACCTTCTAAATAGCCAACCACATTGTAAGCGTCCAAATCATCTACTTTAAAATTGT
Organism: Olleya sp. UBA1516; assembly: GCF_002323495.1. Taxonomy (NCBI): domain Bacteria; kingdom Pseudomonadati; phylum Bacteroidota; class Flavobacteriia; order Flavobacteriales; family Flavobacteriaceae; genus Olleya; species Olleya sp. UBA1516. The sequence continues at coordinate 28,227 of NZ_DCQO01000001.1, read as the reverse complement.
CACGATAGGTATCAAAAAATGGCTTAATACCATAAGCATTAAACTTAAACTCAACATAGTTTGCTGCTTCACCAATACCTTCTGTTCCTGTATTTCTTCCTTTTAGATCGTCAGATGCCAAAAAAGTTACAATATCTTCAATTTCTTGGGTCGTAACGGTATAATCTTTTGGATCTAAAGTGGTCGTATCAACTTTTGTTTTACAAGCATTAACCATTACAGCCAATGCGCATACTAATAATATTTTTTTCATATTTAGTTTGATTTGAGTTTAAAGATAAAAAAATCCCAAATCAAATATATTGAAATGGGATTTTATATAATTTAAATTTTTGCTATTGCAAAACCTTATACTAACATCGTTACTGGATTTTCAATATACCCTTTTAATGTTTGTAAGAATTGTGCTCCTGTTGCTCCATCTACAGTTCTGTGATCACAAGCCAACGTTAACTTCATAGTATTTCCTGGTACCACTTGACCATTTTTTACTACTGGTTTTTGAACTATTGCTCCTACTGAAAGTATTGCAGAGTTAGGTTGATTGATGATAGACGTAAAACTCTCTATACCAAACATCCCTAAATTAGAAATAGTAAAAGTACTACCTTCCATCTCGTCTAATGATAGTTTTTTATTTCTAGCACGTCCTGCAAAATCTTTAACTGCTGCTCCAATTTGTGGTAAAGATTGCTCATTTGCGAACTTAACAACTGGTACTAACAATCCATCTTCAACAGCTACTGCTACTCCGATATGAACGTGATTATTTAATCTCATTTTATCGTCAAACCATTGTGAGTTGACTTGTGGATGTTGACGTAATGCTAAAGCACATGCTTTAACAATCATATCATTAAAAGAGATTTTAACATCTGGAATTGAATTATACTGAGCTCTAAACGCCATAGCATTATCCATATCAAACTCTACATTTAAATAGTAATGTGGTGCAGAAAACTTAGATTTAGCTAAGTTTTTAGCAATTGCTTTACGCATTTGAGAGTTTGGTTTCTCATCAAAATCTTCTTGACCTGAAGCAACAAATTTAGCAACTGGTGCAGATGATTGTGCTGCTGCAGCTGGTGTAAAGTTTTCGATATCGCGTTTAACAATACGTCCATTTTCTCCAGATCCTTTTACAAGAGATAAAGTAATCCCTTTTTCTTCAGCCATTTTTTTAGCTAAAGGCGATACAAATATACGACCTGTAGACGTGTTAGATATTTCTGCTTGAGCAGTTGCTGCTGGTTTAGTCTCTTGTTTAGTCTCTTGCTTAGGCGCATCCTTTTTAGGTGCTTCTTTTGGCTTATCGTCTGTTTTAGTATCACTACCTGAAACTTTAAAGTTTTTAGCTATACCAGAAACATCAGTCCCTTCAGGTCCAATAATTGCTAATAATGCATCTACTTTAGCAGAGTCACCTTCTTCTAATCCGATATATAATAATGTACCAGACTGGAACGATTCAAACTCCATAGTAGCTTTATCGGTTTCAATTTCTGCAAGGATATCTCCTTCTTCTACTACATCACCTACTTTTTTTAACCATGTTGCTACAGTACCTTCTTCCATGGTATCACTTAACCTTGGCATTGTAACTACTGTTACACCTTCTGGAATGTCTTGTGTACCTGAGCTAGATTGATCTTCATCAGTTACACTATCTTCTGTACTCTCTTCAGATTTGTCGTCAGTCGTTTCTGAAGAAGACGCTTCTTTACTACCGTTTAGCAACTCAGAGATATCTTCACCTTCTTCACCAATAATAGCTAAAAGTTGATCAACTTTAGTTGTTTCGCCTTCCTGTACACCAATGTGTAATAAAACACCTTCATGAAAAGACTCAAACTCCATCGTTGCCTTATCGGTTTCGATTTCTGCTAAAATATCTCCTTCTTCTATTTTATCTCCTACCTTTTTTAACCAAGCAGCGACAGTCCCTTCTTCCATGGTGTCACTTAAACGTGGCATGTTTATAATTTCTGCCATAGCTTATTTTATTTTATGGTCTATAAATGGATAATCTTCTTGATCATAAACAGCGTCGTACATCACATTTTTTTCTGGATATGGAGACTCTTCTGCAAATTTCTCACACTCAGCAACCTGTTGTTTAACACGCTTATCAATTACTTTGATATCTGCTTCTGTAGCATAATCATTATCAAGTATGATTTGTTTAACCTGAGTTATAGGATCTAATTTTTTGTATTCTTCTACTTCGTCTTTTGTTCTGTAGTGTTGTGCATCAGACATAGAGTGACCTCTATAACGATACGTTTTAACCTCTAAAAATGTTGGTCCATCACCACGACGTGCACGTTGTATAGCTTCGTCAAATGCTTCTGCTACTTTGATTGGATTCATTCCGTCAACAGGTCCACAAGGCATTTCATAACCTAAACCTAATTTCCAGATATCTGTATGGTTAGCTGTACGCTCTACAGATGTACCCATTGCGTAACCGTTGTTTTCACAAACAAAAACTACTGGCAACTTCCATAACATTGCTAAGTTAAAAGACTCATGCAAAGACCCTTGTCTAGCTGCACCATCACCAAAACAACATATGGTTACACCATCAACACCATGATATTTGTCTCCAAAAGCAATACCTGCTCCTAAAGGAATTTGTCCTCCAACAATACCATGACCTCCATAAAAACGGTGTTCTTTAGAAAATATATGCATAGAACCACCTAAACCTTGAGAGGTTCCAGTTGCTTTACCAAATAATTCTGCCATAACACGCTTAGGGTCCACACCCATACCAATTGGCTGTACGTGGTTACGGTAAGCAGTTATCATTTTATCTTTGGTTAAATCCATTGCATGTAAAGCTCCTGCTAACACAGCTTCTTGCCCATTATACAAGTGTAGAAAACCTCTAACTTTTTGTTGAATGTAGACTGCTGCAAGCTTGTCTTCAAACTTTCTCCAAAACAGCATGTCTTCATACCATTTTATATACGTTTCTTTTGTTACTTTTTGCATTGGTGACGTTTGTATTTTTTTAACGAATAACAAAAGTAACACTTTAGTTATTAATGAAAAAACTGAAAATAGTTATTTTTGTTACGAAAACGATATAGTTACAGTGCTGATTTATCAAAAATAAGCGGAAGTAGGTTTGCTAATGAATTTGAGCGTACTACTTTACCTGTTTCTCCCATAAAAAACAGCTCGATTGGAATATCTTGTTTTACCTCGTATTCTGCAATTGCCTGTCTACAAGCTCCACATGGTGGAATTGGTGTTAGCGTTGGATGCACTTGAGATCCAGCTATTATAGCCATTTTTACAAATTTTGCTTTTGGGTATTTTGCACCAGCATAATAAATAGCTGTACGCTCTGCACATAATCCTGATGGATAAGAGGCGTTTTCTTGATTACTTCCGGTAACAATTTCTCCGTTATCTAGTAATAAGGCTGCTCCTACACTAAACTTTGAGTAAGGTGCATAGGCATTGTTTCTAGCTTCTGAAGCTTTACTCATTAATGACTGTACATCTTCTGCGACGTCACTAATATTATCAAATACCTGTAATGTTGTTTCAATTTTTACTTCCTTCATAATTTAAATATACGCAACTATTTTAGACAAAAAAACTATTGTTTTCACAATAGTTTTTAAGTTGTTTTATTTATTACTAATTAATACTCATCATACGTTCCTGCACCTAAATTAAAGGTTAAAGAAAAACGTAGTGTACTTTCCAGTGGGCTTTGTACTTGAGAGGCTGAGAATAAATATGATAAATCTACATTTATAACATTATATTTAAATCCTGCTCCTAATGCAAAAAACTTACGTGCACCTTTTGTTTCGTGCTCATTAAAATATCCTGCTCTAAATGCAAATGAATCTTGATAAGTATACTCTGCACCTAAGGCATAGGTAAATTCTTGTAATTCTTCTTTAAAACCTCCTGGAGCATCCCCAAATGATTGAAATACACCAGATAAAAATGGTACGTCTGGATCTTCACCAGATACTATATAAGTAGGCTCATCCGCATTCTGAACACCATCTTCATTAGTATCATCAAAACCTAAAAGAGGAGGTGTTGGCACTAATAACTTAGAAAACTCTGCAGTTACACCAACAGTATTGTATTGATCTAATATAAAATCAAAACCTGCTCCTAATCTTAAATTAGTTGGTTGGAAATTATCTTGACCAGCTTCATCATACTTAAATTTTGGACCTAAATTCTGGATAGCAAATCCACCTCTCCAACGACCATTAAAATCGTTATAGGCTTGCTCTTCACTTTGATAATATCCTGAAATATCCACACCAAAAGTACTTGCTGCTTTAGTATCATTATCTCCAATATTAAGTTTTAGATCAGATTGCAAGTAACGCATAGCTACAGACATCCCGAATTGATCACTTAATCGTAAGGCATAAGATACATCTACTGTAAACTCGTTTGGTCTTTGTACCAACGCTTCAGAAAACTCGTCTTGAACAAACTCGATATCACCTAAAGAGAAATATTTAAAACTAGCTGCAAAAGCACTATTATCATTTAGTCTATTAAAATAAGTTACGTTACCTAAAAAGATATCGTTTACTAACTTACTTAAATACGGTGTATAACTTATAGCAACACCAGATTTTGTTTCTGAAAACACATATTTTGCAGAATTCCATTGCTGAGAGAATGCGTCTGGAGAGGTTGCAACACCCATATCACCCATTGCTGCTGCTCTAGCATCTGGAGCTATTAATAAAAACGGTACTCCTGTAGTAATTACTCTAGTATCGTTTGGGTTAGTAATAGTCGTTTGCGAAATACCCTTAAGAGATAAAAAGAAAGCTATCGCTATTAAAATTTTATTTTTCATGAATCAATTTTAGTTAACAAATATAATTTTTTATTAGAGGATTACAAGTTTCTCTATTTTTTCTACTGATTTATTGGTGCTTTTAGAATGGACTTTTAGTTTATAAACATAGGTTCCTTTACCTATTTTGTCTCCAAAATCGTCACGACCATCCCAAATAATGTCTCTAGAAGTAGATTTTACTGTTTTACCACCTACTAATGATGTTTGACCATTTAGCGTTTTTACTAATTTACCAGAGATAGTAAATATTTGCACAGAGATATCTAAAACCTCTGAGCTGTTATGACTAAACCAAAACTCGGTGTAATTAACAAATGGATTTGGATAATTTAATACGTTATTAATAACTAAACTTTCGTTTTCATTGTACACTACAAATTGGATTTCAGCTGTAGCTGAATTATTATACACGTCCCAAGCTTTAAGCGACAATGTATGTAAACCTGGCTCTAAATTCCTGAAAGGAAACCCTAAAGACCCTCTTGTATAATCGTCAACATCTGTTAAGTAATAGTCATTTAAAACGTATGGATTAACCTCGTCACCATCCAATAAAGCTACAATATCGTGACCAATTCCACTTGCGGTATTTATTCCGTTTTCATCCTGAAATTTAGCTATAAGTGTTGGCGACTCGTTGGTAATTCCTCCAGAAACAAAAGCCTCATCATTCATAAACAACGTAATAACTGGTCCAATATTATCCTCTGCTGCATCAGGATTAATACCACCGATTTTAACGGTTTCAATACTAGCACCTGACTTATCGTTTAATGTATTATCTTGGGTTGCATAAAAACTAACTTTACCGGTTCCGACAGGAATACCAATATCTTTAGGAACTATAAAATCAAATTCAAATTGTCCATTAGTAATAGTGGCTTGACCTCTAAAAACAATAGATCCCAATGTTTTATAATTTAGCTTAATTAGCGATGTACTATTGTAAGTATTATCATTCGCTAACGTTTCTCTTTCAATTTCTTTATCAAAAATGGTCGTTGTTAAGATACCATTATAATTAGTTAACACATTACCATTTACATCTGTTACTTCTCCTGCTAATTTAGCATAACTTAATGCTTGTAATACATCTGTATCCTGAGTAATTGGCACATCGTTAATTTTAGTAAGTCTAATGTTTGGATCTGGAAATGCTAATTTTAGCGCTGGATCACCAATACAAAATGCTAAGTTTTTTTGAGAGTTAGAAAAATTGGGATCATTTTTAGCTAATCTTAGTGCTTCTGCAACAGATGGATATTCGTAATCACTATATGTATCTAATGTACTGTATGAGAATAAATACTCTTTTAAAATCTTATTAAAGTCTTTTCCTACCGTTACAAAAATCTGTCTTGTAGTGGTTACTAACGCTATTGCTCCAGCGGATTTATTCCAATAAATTAACTCTCCTGCAGTTACCCTTAAAGGGTTATCAAACCTTGTAAACTCACAAGTTACTGTTACAAATAGATTTAGCTTACAATCGTTATTTAAAGCTTCAGCATCGTCTTTTTGAAAAATACGTTCAAAAGCCAAACCGTCTTCTCCTCCATGCCCAAAATAATTAACCATAATGGCTCCTTTTTCGATAGCATTAGTAATAGCTTCTGTTACTTCTGGATATCTATCTCCTCCAGCAGATGCTTCTTGTTGGTAGGAGTCCGTGTGTATTTTAGTTACATTTATAAAAGGTTTGAACTGTGCAACTTCATCTGCAATCTCGTCTGTTGTTTCTTGTAATGTTGCTTCCCAAGCCTCATCGACATCATCAGATATTACTACAAAATTATTACGCCAACTACCTAAGGCTCCTTTTGAATAATAGACTTCAATTTTATCTACCATTTCTTTAGCGCGTTGCGGTGTATCTGCTACTATTCTACCAACTGCTACATCTAATTTATGCGAATTATTGTAGGCATCAATATTACCTTCATTTGCATCTAAATAAGCATAAAAGTCATCCGATATAAATGAATTTGACAAGTTAAAACTACTGTAAGCATTCCAAGTTGGAAAATTATATGTATTATCAGATATTCTACCCTTATAGTCAAATGAAGAATCTCCAAAAATGCATAAATACTTTACGCGATTATTTGGTGTACTAGCATTATCATAAACATATTTTACAAAATTCCTGATACCTGCTATATCTGGATTACCATTAGAAAACTCTTTATAAATTTGATCTAATGTTACAACCTTTACATTAAGATTATTTTTATCTCTGTTAATTTGCGCCAATCGTTGTGCTTGAGACAAATGAGAACTAGTGGTCAGCATTAAATAGTCAACATCCTGAAAGCTACCTTGATTATTTAAAAATATGGTTCCTTTTAAATTTTGATTATTTACTCTACTATTACTTGCCAAATTTGGTTCAAAATAATCCTGAGAACTAACAGTCACAAACTTTTTTAAACTACCCATTGGTGCGTTAAAACTAATTGTACCTGCTGCTGCAGAATTACTTATTGAAGAAACATCATATAAATTAGTTACATCCCAAACCTCTTGTACCTGAGCTGCGTTAGAAACCACATAATTAGCTACACCTGCAGTTGACGCTGTTTGATTATTTTTAAATATAAATTGTTTTCCGCTAAAAGTTAAAGCTCTTGTGGCTTCTACCGCAACATAATCTAAATAAGAGGTAGCACTAGGGTTTCCTTGATTATTAAAATCCAAAGTAACGTTTACACTATTGCTAGCCACAGATGTTGTCCCTTGATAAGAACCTCCTGTTACATAAACACCATCTATTGGACTAGTCGCATTCATGGATATATTACCAACAGCATTACTATTTACACTCAAAGCAAAACCACTAGCACTAGACGAAGTAGATACTGTAACCACTTTTAAACTTACAGGAACAGAGGTTACTAAATTAGGAAAATCAAAATTAAAAGATTGTGAGTTTTCTACTCCAAAACGCTCGCCAAACCAACGTCTTCCAACAAAAATTATATTCGTTTCATCTACTTCATGAAACTTATAATCTTGAAAGGTATTAACCACCAAATCCGGAGTACCTGTTGCCTGACTAAAATTTTGGATCCTTTTACCTTGTCCAGAACTAATATTAAGATAGTAAACCGCTTTATTGGTATACGGATTAATATTGGTGTTAATATTACTATCCGACACATTTGCAGAAGGTCCGACAGCATAAAACAACACATAATCGTTATCATTAAAAACACCATCTTCCTCACCTACTACTTTAATAGCATTTTCAGTGGGATCAAAAGGAAAATTAGCACTATTTGCAAAAGGCATCATCATACCTCCATTACCATAAATTTTTAAATTTCTTGGATCAAAACTAGAAACGTTAATTCCCATTTGATTTAAAAACGACTTTGAAAGCTTAAAAACTCCAGTTTTAGGTATTTCAAACTTATACCATTCACCACTATTCAAAACAGAATTTGTAATAACTTGAGAATTGTTTAGTCTGCTACTATTACTAGTTGCTGCGTTATTATACTTAATAGTAAAGCTAGTTACTTTCTTATAATTATTACCTTCTTTTATAATAGGACTTAAAGTAAAAACAGCATAATTAGTGGTTCTAGCAGCACCATTTTTTAAAGAAAATTGTAATGTTGTTGGTATTTTGGACAGGTTAACATCCTTTAAATCTTCTCTCGCAATAGGAAGATAATTAACGTTGCTTACTTCAATAGAGTTTTCGGCAACAAAACCATTTACAATCCATTGCTCAACAAACTGCAAACCTTCTGACAAATCAAAAGAGAAGTTTTTAGAAGGTGAAAACGTAGGTATATTTAAAGAATAACTATCTGTAGCATAAGTTTGGGTATTATCCCATGCTAAGTTAAACTTTTTTTCTTGTGAAAATATTGGCGTTAGGTAGAGTACTAGTAGTACTAATAAAATCTTTTTCATTGCATTAATAACGTCTTATTTTAAATGATATTACTTAAATCTTAATAATTTCATAAAAACAAGTCAAAATTACGATAATAATTTTTAATAACCTGCGTTATACAGTTCCAAAACATCGATTAAAAGCAAATTTAATATCGATGTAACGTAAAAAAATAGGATGAAATGCATTTAAATTTTACTCAAAAATAACATTTTATGTTGTTTTGTTGGGTTTAATTATTATATTGCGACTCCAAAAAAACATTATTAGCTTACATAAACGCATGAATATGAAAAAAGTAATTGTATCAAGGTTGTTATTCGTTTTAGCGATTTCTTTGACCTTGGTTGGTTGTAAAAGATCTGGTAGCGGTAGTAATACCTCAAGAGCTACTGGATGGCAGATTAACTCTAAAGATGGTGGTTTTCAATATAATACCAAATTTAAAGAACAAGAGACTGCTCCAGGATTAGTTTTTGTAGAAGGTGGAACTTTTACAATGGGTAGAGTCCAAGACGACGTTATGCATGATTGGAATAATACTCCTAATCAACAACACGTTCAGTCTTTTTATATGGACGAAACTGAAGTAACTAATAAAATGTATTTAGAATATTTAGATTGGATTAAAAGAACATATCCACCTGAAGAAGAAAATTTCAGAGCTATCTACAATGGTGTTTTACCTGACACGTTAGTTTGGAGAAACCGTTTAGGTTACAATGAAGTTATGACAGAAAACTACTTACGTCATCCAGGTTACGGAGAATATCCTGTAGTTGGAGTAAGTTGGATTCAAGCTGTTGAGTTTGCTAACTGGAGAACTGATCGTGTAAATGAGCTTTATTTACAACAAGATGGTTACTTAAAGCAAGGAAGCCAATTAGAAGCTACTGCAGATGCTAATTTTAGTACAGATACTTACATCAATGCTCCAACACAAACGTTTGGTGGTAATGAGGACATTATAAAAGGAGGAAAACTTAGACCTCAAACTAATGCTGCAGGTGACGAAATTAATGTTTTTGCATCAAGAGAAACAGGTATTATATCTCCTAAATACAGACTACCTACTGAAACTGAATGGGAATATGCTGCTTTAGGATTATCAGAAATAAGAAGCTACAACGTCTACAGAGGTCGTAAAAAATATCCATGGGATGGACAATACACGCGTTCTGGAAGTCGTAAAATAAAAGGAGACCAATTAGCTAACTTTAAACAAGGTAAAGGTGATTATGGTGGAATTGCAGGATGGTCTGACGATGGTGCAGATATTACTGCTCAAGTTAAATCTTACGCTCCTAATGATTACGGTTTATATGATATGGCAGGAAACGTTGCAGAATGGGTTGCCGATGTTTACAGACCAATAGTAGATGATGAGTTTAACGACTTTAACTACTATAGAGGAAACGTTTATACTAAAAATGCAATCAACGATGATGGTACAGTTAAAATTGTAACTACAGACGAAATTGTTTTTGATACACTTCCAAACGGAAAAGTAGTACCTAGAGATTTACCAGGAGAAATTGCTACACAACCAATAGACGAAGAAGAAACTTACTTAAGAACAAACTTTGATAGAAGTGACAACCGTAACTTTAGAGATGGTGACTCACAATCTTCAAGATACTACGCTGATAGATTTGGAGATGATGAAGGAGAAGCTAACGAAGATGCTTCTACACGTAAAATGTACAATGCACCTAAGCATAACATAGAAATGGATTCTTCAGGAAATATGATCAGAGAGTATGACAAATCTAACAAACGTACCTCTTTAATAAACGATGAGGTAAGAGTTTACAAAGGAGGATCTTGGAAAGATAGAGAGTACTGGTTAGATCCTGCACAAAGACGTTATTACCCACAAAATATGGCAACAGACTATATTGGGTTTAGATGTGCAATGTCTAGAGTTGGTTCTAAATCTAAAGGAACACGTAAGTCTAAAAACTAAAAATATTATTTTTAATATATTAAAAAGTCCTAACATTTGTTAGGACTTTTTTTATACTTTTATTTCATGAAAATAGACACATTACACCAACTTTTTTTATCCTGTACATCCATAAGTACAGACACTAGAAAAGTAAAAGATAATTGTATGTTTTTCGCTTTAAGCGGAGAAACTTTTAATGGCAATACCTTTGCAACCGAAGCTTTAAATAAAGGCGCCAAATATGCTATTATAGACGACCCTAAGTATAAGACTACAGGCAATACTATTTTAGTAAAAAACAGTCTTAAAACACTACAAGAGTTAGCCACATACCATAGAGATTACTTGGATTTAAAAATAATTGCCTTAACTGGAAGTAACGGAAAAACAACAACCAAAGAGCTTATTAATGCAGTAATATCTCAAAAATATAATACTACAGCAACCATAGGTAACCTAAATAATCACATTGGTGTACCTTTAACATTACTATCAATGGATAAAAATACTGAAATTGGTATTGTTGAAATGGGAGCAAATCATAAAAAAGAAATTGCTTTTTTATGTAACATAGCTAAACCTGATTATGGATACATTACCAACTTTGGTAAAGCACACTTAGAGGGCTTTGGAGGAATTGAAGGCGTTATTGAAGGTAAAAGTGAAATGTATGAGTATTTGATAAGCAATAACAAACAAGTATTTTTTAATGCTGAGGATCCTATTCAAAAAGATAAACTGAGTACTTATAATAATAAGATAGGTTTCAACGATAATACAACAAACAATTACAATTACAACTTATTAGACACCAATCCATTTGTTTCGTTTAAAACAGAAGACAAGGTTATCAACTCTAATTTAATAGGCACATACAATTACACTAATTTATGTGCTGCTTGTACAATTGGTAGACATTTTAAGTTGACATTTCATCAAATACAAAATGCAATTAAAAACTATGTGCCAACAAATAATAGGTCTCAAATAATTGACAAAGATAGTAACACCATTATTCTAGATGCCTATAATGCTAATCCATCTAGTATGGACGTGGCATTAAATAACTTTAGCATACATAAGGCTAAAAACAAAATAGCAATATTAGGAGACATGTTTGAATTAGGGATTTCTGCTGCTGCAGAACATCAAAATATAGTAAACCTATTAGCTGATTTAGATATTAATAAAGTAATTTTAATTGGTGAAAATTTTTACAAAACTAAATCAAATCAAACCAATGTAGAACACTATAAATCCTTTGAAGATTTTAAAAACAATTACAAAACAATTAAAGACAGTGCGTTATTAATAAAAGGCTCTAGAGGAATGGCTTTGGAACGAGTATTAGAATTATTATAAATAAAAAAATCCGAAACTAATGTTTCGGATTTTTTTGTGGGCGACAAGGGATTCGAACCCCTGACCCCTTGGGTGTAAACCAAGTGCTCTGAACCAACTGAGCTAGTCGCCCTAATAATAGATTTGCAAATATATGTTAGATTTTGATTAAAAACAAAATTCCATATCAAATAATAACATAAAAAAATCCAAAACTAAGTTCTGGATTTTTTGTGGGCGACAAGGGATTCGAACCCCTGACCCCTTGGGTGTAAACCAAGTGCTCTGAACCAACTGAGCTAGTCGCCCTATTTATTAGGTGTGCAAATATACATTAGTTTTTGACATCTCAAAACCTTTTATTCAAAAAAAAACAACATTTTTTTAATTTAAAAATTAACTCATTAATATATAGTCCCTAACAAAATAACTTTTTATAAAAATTTTAATATTTTTGGGAACAAATACACTCCAAATTTGAAATACATCTCTATAATTGATCAATTAGGTATAGATATTAACGCTATTATTACCTTAGATGACGCTAAAATAATTAGACTACAAAAGCAATTAAAAGCTAATGCTGTACTAAATAATACAAGTAACCTTGGAGAATTAGCCCTATTAATTGATCAGCTTAAAGATGAAACGATAAGAAAACATCATGTTTTTATTGAACAACATGATTGGTTAAAACAAATAATTAGCGGAAACTATAGTAACATTCCACAAAGCTCGATTAACCTTTATGAAGATAACATAGAAGATCTTTATGAATTAAAACATTTTTTAGCACCATATTTTAGAGCGCATCTTAAACCGTTTTTAACCGAAACACTAAATAAAGGCAAATACATATTACTATTTAATGTTATAAAAAGCTATAAATTATTTACTGAAGAGATTGAACAAATTATTATCAACTTTTTTAGTGCTAAACTAAATTTTGCTACAGTTTATATTCAAAATAACCGATTAGAACTATCTCATGCACCTGTAGGTTATATTACAAATAGAAACTTTATAAATTGCTTGAGTCAATATCCAAATTCGTTTACAGAGGAGGTTAATGACTTAAATTCAGTGATCATAGACACGTACAATTCTAAACGAAAAAATGTAAATGATTCTGACTTTAATTTTGCTGCTAAAACGATGGTTGCTTTTGGAGTATTGGAGGTATCAAGTTATATGCTAAAGGATATATTAACTTCTAATGCAGAAATTGCAAAACCATATGCTTATAAGACTACTGGTAAATCCAAATCTGGAACAACAGTCGGAATTTGGAGCATTGTAGTCTTTATACTAATTATTATTAGACTTGCCTCATTAGGAATTAATAGCTCTAATCGAAATGATTCGCGCATTAATATTGATAATCAAGAATTATTTGAAGCTGTTAGAAAGATTAAACAGCGTCAAGACTATCAAAATAAGATAGACTTACCACTAAAAGAAACCTTAGCAACTGAGGATGTAGTTGAAACAACAATAAACAATGAACCTATAATTAGTAATGAGAAGATAACATTACCGGATGATAATAGTAAGCATAAAGCAAAAGATCATACTAGATTTATTTATTCTTTGAAATTAAAAACTAATAGAAAAGAAGCAGAAATAGACAATAGCACATCTACTAAACTAAATGAATTTACGAATCCATATCCTAAAACCTTTAATAAGATTGAAGCTTATGCTTATGGTGTGGCAAATAATACTGAATACAGTTTGGTTAAAAACAGCAGTAGTAAAGATTTAATAGTATTTAAACTTCAAAAAGGGATTGATCAATCGATTTACATACCAAAAGACGAAAAAATTTACATCAATTTAAAACCTGAAGATTCATTACTATTTTATACTGGAAATGGATTTGTAGTCGATAACTTTTCTCATTTTAAAAATGATGCTGAATTATCTAAACTTTATGTCGTCAAAACTATTGGACCAAAATTAAATCATGAAATTAACGTACTTCCTTATAAGTTAAGTATTTACGAAAAAAGTGTAATTAATTCTGATATTAAAATAAAAGACACCAGTAAATTAGATGTCATAGACAGCAAGAATATTAATTTAAATGGTATTAATATTGATAAAATTTACACTAATTGGTACAAGAAAAAACACAACTAACGCAACCCTGTTTTGCTATCGTCTTTAAATAGTTTTTGTTTATCCTTTTCTCTATCTGGAAGTAAAGCATACAGTGCATAAACTATGTGTTTTAATGAAGTATAATCCTTACGCTCTAGTACTTGATCACCTTCCTTTATTAACTGCTCTGCTTTTTTCTTGTTTTCAAATTCTGAGCTATACTTTAATCCTAAATAATAACCAATAAAGTTTTCATCGCTAGACTGAATTATAGAATTATATAAAACATCAAGTTCTTTAATTTTGGCTCTAAGCAAATATTTGTCTCCAGAGTTAACAACCTCCTTTTCATTAGCTATAACTTTAAGATATTTAGGTCTGTATTTCTCGTTTTCGTCTTTATTAATTTCCCACTCTACACCTTCTTTAGACAACTTATACTCTTCTATTTCTAAAGCTATAACTTTGTTTCTTGTTAAAGTATCAAACGCTTGAATTAACTTTCGCTTTTTATCATCCAATTGATATTTTTGATCAGACACATCATTATCATCAAGCAACGTGGTTTCAATCTGTATTTCAATTAAACCAACTCGTATTTGTTCTAAAGTATTAGAATATTCAAAATTTTCATCTTCGACTTGCTCTCTTATCAAATGTTCTACCTCAGACAATACTGCGTTTATTTCCATGTTAATCTTACTAATACTTATCGCACGTTCTGACTGGCTAAATACATTTTTAAATTCTTGATCGCAAGCTTGTAAATAAACATTTATTTTTAAGTCTCTGGACTCGGTTACTTCTAATTCAATCTCTATATCTGTACCTTTAATTAAATCATCTTCCAAATCTTTACCCGAAAACTCAATATAACCAATGCTTAATCCAGAACTAGGTAATCCATTGGATTGACCTTCGACAATATTGATTATTAAATTAGCATCAGTATTTTTAAGTATGGTTTTAGAGGCTGTTTTATATATTTTTTTCTTTAAAGGTAAAATGCTTCCTTTTCTAAATATTTGTTCCAAACGTGTAGTTGACGCATCAATATCGTCTATTTCCATACAAATATCAATAGGTAATGGTTGACCTAAAACATTGTAACTACCTTGATTAATAGCCACAGTACTAATAGTTTTTGCAACATTTAAATCCTGATCTAACACTTGGATTTTAAACCGGTTTAATTGTCCTTTTAGTAATGGGACAAACTCAGAAAACCCATTATTTACAATAGTCTTGATTCCAGAATCATAACCACCATCAACCCTTGTAATTCTATAATTAAAATTATCACTAGCCACTTTACAAGTAATTAACTCTTCTAAATCTCTAGTATTTTGCTCATAAAAAAGTTGAGTCTCCACTGTATCAACTTCAACTTCTTGTACAACTGCGTCTTCCTCTTTTATAGTCATTGGTTTTGATCCAGCAAAATAAGCTGCACCATCAACCACTGCGGATGTTGGGTCAATACTTGAGTCTACAAGTATCCCTGTTTCTTCTTTTATACGCTGTTTTATTAATGGCACATAAGTACTACCACCAATTAAAATTAGGCGATCTATTTGAGAATTTAAAAGTTGATTTTGAGAAATCACTTTTTTAATAAACGCTATGGTTTGCTCAACTTTCGGCAAGATAACAGCTTCAAATTCTGCTCTTGTAATAATTATTTGTTCAAATAAATTATCATTATTTATATCTATATCTAATTCGATTTCTGTTTCAGGATAAACCGATAGTTCTTTTTTAGCTTCTTCTGCTTTTTTAAGTAGTTCAAAATATAGCCCTTTGTATTGACTTGATTTGGATTTAATTGCTTTAAACAGATTTGTAATATTTGTTTTAGCTTCTATTTTAGGAATAATAATTTTTTCGACAATAAGATTATCAAAATCTGCTCCACCTAAAAAATTATCACCTTCATTATCAATCACCTTTAATTCTCTGTCATTGACTTCAACTAAAGCCACATCAAACGTACCTCCTCCAAAATCATAAACTATCCAATTTTTAGACGTTTGAATGTCTAAATTGGATTGATTTGCAAACGCTAAGCACGCAGCAATAGGTTCTTGTAGTAAAACAACTTCTTTAAATCCAGCCAAATATCCAGCTTTTTTGGTTGCGTTAGATTGTATTGTATCAAAAGAAGCAGGAATTGTGATTACCGCAGATTGCAGTTGTATATCATCCAAAACAAAGTTTCTAAGTTCTTTTAATAATAACGAAGACAACTCGATTGGACTAACTTCTTTATTAATGGAAGGTATAAAGTAAGTTTCCTTAGTTCCCATTTTACGCTTAAAAAGCATACACACGTTTTCGGCATCCTTTTCTAAATAATCCAAAGCTTTATCACCAATAATGGTACGGTTTCCTCTAAAAGCAACACAAGAAGGTAACGTCTGTTTTAAACCTAAAGGGTTATTATATATCTTTACTGCACCATTATTATAGTTAGCAATTAAACTGTTTGTGGTCCCTAAATCTATAGCAAAATTAATAGTTTTCATTGGTGCTTATTCTACAATTACAATTCCTTTTTGTACTAAAGTATTTTGGTCATTTGTCTTTTTATAGACTATAGGTTTAAGTACTTTAACAATCTTCATTTGTGTATTAATTTCACCAGTAATATTGGCTTCGACATCAGTCATTTCGTTACGATAGGTTTGACCAATAGGATTTATAATATTGTAACCTAAGTTTTCAAACTCATGATTAATTCTGTCAACATTTCTATTAAACAACGATAAATTTTCTTTATTGCTTTTAAGTTGAATAGAAAATACTTGATTGATAATTTCTAACATTTAAAGAGGAATTAGATGAAAGTGTAAGATACAATTTATATGAAATTAAACCACTTCGGCAACCACAAAAGTACTTCCTCCAATGTAGATAACATCATCAACCGAAGCTGCTTTGAGTGCAAAATTATAAGCCTTACTAACCGAAGCATAGGAGTTACCACTAAAACCATTGTCCAGAAAAAGTGTGGACAAAATATTTTGATCCAAACCTCTTGGCACATCTGGTTTACAAAAGTAGTACGTTGCCTTTTTAGGTAATAAAGGCAATATAGACATAACATCTTTATCATTAACAACACCAAATACAATATGTAAATGTTGATGTGTTTCTTTTAATAATTGCTGTATGGCTAACGTCAAGCCTTCTTTATTATGTGCAGTATCACAGATTACTTTAGGATTAGTTCCTAACGTCTGCCAACGACCTTTTAAATCTGT
The DNA here is from genome assembly GCF_002323495.1 of Olleya sp. UBA1516. Classification (NCBI taxonomy): domain Bacteria; kingdom Pseudomonadati; phylum Bacteroidota; class Flavobacteriia; order Flavobacteriales; family Flavobacteriaceae; genus Olleya; species Olleya sp. UBA1516. The sequence goes on along the minus strand of NZ_DCQO01000001.1, from coordinate 10,804 downwards.
ATTTTTAACAGTATTGAGTAGCCCTGTTTTAATGTTTTGATTAGAAATTACAAATCCTTTTTGTTGTAATTGCTTAATGGATTGTATAACGCCTTTAATATTTTTTGATTGGTAACTTCCTTTAAGGTCAGTTGTAAAATCTTCACTTGCTACTTGATCTGCAAAATGTATTGGGCTATTATTCTTTTCAGCGAAAGCGGTAAAAACAGACTGCGTCTCAGGTTGCGTTTCACTAATAACAACAGGAATATTAGGTTTAATTATTCCCGCTTTTTCTGAAGCTATTAAACTTAAGGTGTTACCCAAAAACTGAACATGGTCTAAACCAATATTAGTAATTAAAGACACTTCTGGTGTAATAATATTTGTAGAGTCTAAACGACCACCTAATCCAACCTCTATAACAGCTATATCTACTTTTTGTTTAGCAAAATAGTCAAATGCCATACCAACTGTCATTTCAAAAAAAGACAATTTATTAGCATCTAAAAACGTTTTGTTTCGTTTTATAAAACCAATTACAAAGGGTTTACTAACCACTTTACCATTAATTTTAATACGCTCTCTAAAATCTTTTAAATGCGGAGAGGTATATAAACCTACTTTATATCCTGCTTCTTGTAAAATAGACGCCAACATATGACTACTAGAGCCTTTACCATTGGTTCCTGCAACATGTATAGATTTAAATTTATGCTGTGGATTTTTAAGATGCTTAGCTAAATTTATGGTATTAGTTAAGTCTTTTTTAAAAGCAGTCTGACCTTGTTTTTGATACATTGGAAGTTGAGAGAACATCCAATTTACGGTCTCTAAATAAGTCATGATTATTATTGACCTAATTTAAAATTGATACTAACATAACCAATTTGACGCTCTGGAGCTTTAGGATCTGCTTTCCATTTGTGGGATTCTGCAATTTTTTTAGCAGGAATCATTAAACAGTCTGCAGTATTTTTTGTTCCTTTTACTCCTGGCACTGCACTTACAACTTTACCAGAACGATCCACTTCAATCCTAACAACCACTAATCCAGCCTCGTTACAATCTTGTCTAAAAATTTGATTGGTAGGACGACCTCTTCCATTCAGACCATAACCAACACCATCTCCATTTCCGTTTCCTTGACCAGAACCACCAAAATTACTAGGTCCATAAGCGTTACCTGTACCTGGTCCATTTCCAGGACCATTACCTGGACCATCATTATTGGAATCTGAAGGGTTTTCAGAATTACTTATTCCATTAATTAAAGCATCATTTGCTTTTTTAATATCATCTTGTCTCTTTTTTTCAGCTGCATCTGCTGCTGCTTTAGCTGCCTTAGCAGCTTTTTCTTGAGCCAACTTATCTGCTTTAGCTTTTGCTATAGCATCATTTTCTTTTTTAGCCTGTTCTTGCTGTTTTTTAATTAAAACCGCTTCTTCATCGTCTTGGGTTAAAACGTTTTCTTTTGAAGTTGCTGCTGCAGCCTCTTGTTTTTGTTCTACCTCAGGCTTTGTTTCTTCTGGTTTAGTTTCGGTTGGAGCTGCAGCTTGGGCAGGTGCACCTCCACCACCACCTGACGATCCTCCAAAATTAATAGCTACTCCAAACTCTTCTGGTGGATCCATATAATTTTGACCAACCACAAAAAGCAGCAATACCAATATCAGCGTAATTAATGCTGTGATTTTTGCCGAATTGCGTTCGTGTTTGGTTTCAAGGTACTTCATTATTATTGTGCTTTAACTGCCAATGTGGATTTAATCTTGTTTCGGTTTGCTATATCCATAATATAAACAACGTGTTGCATCTCTACACTTTCATCAGATCTAATTGTAATTGTCGGAGACTCTACGTTACCAACTTTGGCTAATACTTCTGCCTCTAATTGGTCTTTAGAAACCTGTTTCATGTCTACATAATAATTGACGTTTTTGTCAACACTTACAGATACATTTTTAGTTTGTGTAGTCTTGCTAGTAGATTTTGGTAATAACAAGTCTATAGCTTCTGCAGATACTAACGTTGATGCAATCATAAAAAAGATAAGCAGCAGAAAAACTATGTCTGTCATAGACGACATATTAAATTCTGGTGTAACTTTATTTCTTCCTCTTAATCGCATATTAGCTAGGTTCGTTTAATAAATCTAAAAATTCAAGCGAGTTAGCTTCCATTTGATACACCACTTTATCTGTTTTTACAACTAAGTGGTTATATGCAACGTAAGCTACAATACCAACAATTAGACCACCAACAGTGGTGGTCATTGCTGTATACAGTCCGTCTGCTAACGTTTTAATATCTATTGATCCTCCTGAATTTGCAATTTCAAAGATTGATAAAATCATTCCAATTACTGTTCCAAGAAACCCAATCATTGGTGCTGCTCCAGATATGGTAGCTAACACACTAACGTTTTTTTCTAAACTATAAATCTCTAAACGTCCTGCGTTTTCTATTGCTGTATTAATATCCTCTAAAGGTTTTCCTATTCTAGAAATCCCTTTACTAATTAATCTAGACACTGGAGAGTCTACAGTACTACATAAGTTTTGAGCAGATTCTATTTTACCATTACTAACATAGTCTTTAATTTGATTCATAAAATTTGAATCTATTTTGGAAGCATCTTTAATCGCAAACAAGCGTTCAAAATAAATATATACAGCCATAATCAATAATACAAATAGTAATGCAATGATAATTATACCAGCAGTACCTCCTGTTGTAATCAGTTCTATTATTGATAAAGTTTTCTCAACTGGTTCTCCTTCTACTAATGGATCTACCGCTTGAGCAGTGTCTTGAATTAATTTGCTTAGCATATTATAAAATTAGATACGTGTATAACGTTAGATTTTTGTTTTGAGTATATATTAAAATAAAGTTCTGGTCCAGAAAAACACGATTGTTCCTGCTAAAAATCCAGCTAAAGCCAACCAAGAGATTTTTTTGAAATACCAGAAAAAGTCAATTTTCTCCATTCCCATTGCAACAACTCCTGCTGCAGATCCAATGATTAACATGCTTCCTCCTGTACCTGCTGAATAAGCAATAAAGTGCCAAAGCTCGTTATCAATAGGTTGAGAAAACATACCTAAACTAGCTGCTACTAATGGTACATTATCAATAACTGCAGATCCAATACCTAATAAAATAATTACTAAATCCGAAACACCTTCATGATGTAACTCTGTTCCCATCATTGGCATACTATCTTGTAAAGTAGATGCAAATCCAAATAAAATACCTAAAGATTCTAAAGCTGCCACAGCCATTAAAATACCTAAGAAAAATAAGATACTTGGTAACTCAATTTTTGATAATGAATGGTGTACAGGACTATGGTGTGCGTGTGCATCACTTTCTTCTGAATCATGGTTAGATAAACTAAATTTAGCAGAACTATAAATTTCTGCAAAAATTGCTACCACACCTAACGCTAACATCATACCAACATAAGGAGGTAAATGTGTTACTGTTTTAAATATTGGAACAAATACAATTGCACCTAAACCAAGGTATAACATTGTACCACTAAATCTGCTTTTTGGTTTTTCTTCTACTGCTTCCTCAACCGCTAAATCACCTTTAAAAGCTGGTAAAAAAGAAGCTATAAAAGTAGGTACTAACATACATATTAAAGATGGTAATAGTAAGTACCCAACTAAATGTCCTGTGGTAACTTTTTTACCAATCCATAACATAGTTGTTGTAACATCTCCAATTGGTGACCATGCACCACCTGCATTAGCAGCAATAATAATTAAACCTGCAAACCAAATACGTACATTTCTGTCATTAACAATTTTTTGTAAGATAGAAATCAATACAATGGTTGCAGTTAAGTTATCTATTATAGCAGAAAGTATAAATGCTAAGAAGGCAAAAATCCATAATATTTTGGTTTTCTTCTTTGTTTTGATAAAGCTTTTAATAGTAGAAAATCCATCAAAATAATCAATAATCTCTACGATTGTCATAGCTCCTAAAAGGAATACTAAAATCTCTGCTGTTTTACCTAAATGGTGAAGCAATGTTTCTTCCATTAAGTGCATCTTGGTTTCATGTCCTAATGAAGCATACCCTTCTACCAGACCATGATTAGCAGAATCAAACCACTCTGTAAAAGAGTCTAATCCTAATGAAATTAACGCCCAACTTATAGCCATCATGACTAAAGCAGGAATTAACTTATCAATCTTTATATTATGCTCTAATGTTATCGCTAAATAGCCTATAACAAATACTAAAATTATTACTGATTCCATATTATACTAATTGTTTTAATGCTATTTCAAAAGCAGTTTTACTAATTTCTTTTTTAGAAGCGTTTTTTGCATGTACGTTCTGGATTGCTTTTTTAATAATATCAGATGTATCATTAAAAATAGCTTCATCAGTCATTTGCACTTTACGCTCCATAAAGTAAGCAAATACACGTGCCATACCACAGTTTGAAATAAAATCTGGTATTAAGCTTACACGCTCATCTGTTTGTTCCATGATAGATCCAAAGAAAATTTCTTTATCTGCAAAAGGTACATTTGCACCACAAGATACAACCTCTAAACCTGTATTAATCATTTGATCAATTTGATCTTGAGTAATTAACCTTGATGCAGCACAAGGTGCAAAAATCTCAGTTTCTAAAGACCAAATGCGCTCATTCATTTCAGCAAAAGGTATCATGTTGTCCGTTGCTAATGTATTTCCGTTTTTAGTTAAGAAAAAGTCTTTAATTTCTTCAAAAGAAAAACCTTCTTCATTTATAACTCCACCAGAAATATCAATAATTCCAACAATTTTAGCTCCCATTTGTGCTAAATAAAAAGCTGCTGCTGATCCTACATTTCCAAAACCTTGAACTACTGCGCGCTTACCTTTTACGCTTCCACCATAAACATCATAATAATGTCTAACAGCTTCTGCTACACCATATCCTGTAATCATGTCTGCTACAGTATACTTTTTTGCTACGTCTGGAGAATAGTTTGTGTTTTCTAAAACTTTAATTACACCTTGACGTAACTGTCCAATACGGTTAATTTTATCTGCTTCAGTTGGCTTAAAGTGTCCATTAAAAACACCTTCTTGAGGATGCCATACTCCAGAATCTTCCGTTATTGGAATTACTTCATGGATTTCATCTACATTTAAATCTCCTCCTGTACCGTAATAACTTTTTAACAATGGAGACACTGCTTTGTACCAACGCTCTAAAACACCACGTTTTCTTGGGTCTTTTGGATCAAAATTAATTCCTGATTTTGCACCACCAATAGCTGGTCCAGATACAGTAAACTTTACCTCCATAGTTTTGGCAAGGGATAAAACTTCATTCATATCCAATCCTTTTCTCATTCTGGTACCACCACCTGCAGCACCACCTCTTAAAGAATTTATAACTGTCCAGCCTTCTGCTTCTGTTTCAGAATCTTTCCAATTAAATACTATTTCTGGTTCTTTATTTTCGTAAATTTTTAATAAGTCTTTCATGTTTAATTTTTGGTTTCAACTTTAATATTTTTCTCTCTGGATTAACATTTAAAGTAGCTAAAGTTGATTCATCTTACGAAGTGTTAGATTAATTAATTTAACAAATATAAAAAAACAAAAAATGGCTTTTAATAGTCTGGTCATTTTTATTATAATAAATTATTGTTAATAATTATTGACTTGGCTTCTTGCAATAATTTATCACTATTATTTATTTTTTTATATTGAATATTTTCCCAGACGAATGATCTTTTAAAGCTCCTGTCACTGATTTTAGACAGTTGTTTTCTCCTCGTAATTTTAATATACCTAAGAAGCCAAAAATTAAGGCTTCTTTAAATTCTATAATGTTTTTTGAAGGTATTATTATTTGATTTGATGTTAATTTAGTTATTTCTTCAAGTAAAAAATCGTTAAACACGCCTCCTCCTGTTACTAAAACCAACGTGTTTTGTTTTTGATTTATAACTTTAGCTATCTGAAATGCTATATGTTTAACATACGTATGTAAAACATCATTGATTGGTAAATTAAAACTATCAACAAGTGAGAAAATATTAGTCTTTACCCACTCCAACCCTAATGATTTAGGAGCTTTTTCATGATAAAAAGCTAATTGATTTAGCTGCTTAAATAATTTGTGATGAAATTTACCTTGTCTAGCAAGTTTACCTTTATCATCAAAATCAAAACCTAATACGCCTACATATTTATTTAGGACAATATTTACAGGACAAATATCAAAAGCAACTCTATTTGTATTTTCTTGTGAAGAGATATTAGCAAAACCTCCTAAATTTAAACACCAATGATATTGCGGAAACAAAAATTGATCACCAATTGGAACTAATGGTGCACCTTGACCACCTAATTCAACATCTTGAATTCTAAAATCACAAACTACAGTCTGTTGAATTAAATTTGATAATTGAGGTAAGTTACCTATCTGTAAAGTATAGCCTAATTCTGGTCTGTGTAGTGCTGTATGACCATGAGAGCAAACTGCATCAATATTACTAATGTTATTAGTTTTTATAAAATTGTTGATAACAGAAGCCAAAAAAGTAGTATACTCTTCATCTAACTCGCTTAGATCAGAAGTAGCTAAATTTATTAAATTTTTAAGCCTATTTAGCCAAGTTTTAGGATAAACTAAAGTCTGAGCAATTTCAATTTTAAAACTCCAATTTGTAGCTTTTTTAAATGAAATTAAAGCAAGATCAATACCATCCAAAGATGTCCCTGACATCACGCCAATCACTGTATAATTGTCTTTTATCATATAATGTAAAAATAACTATAACGATTGAAAATATGCTAATAAAAACTTATCTTTGTATCCAAATTTTATTAAATCAACAATCTTACATAAATTATGGATTTTAGCCTTACTGAAGAGCATATAATGATTCGCGATGCAGCTCGCGATTTTGCACAAACAGAATTATTACCTGGTGTTATCGAACGTGATAATGCACAAACGTTTCCTGATGAATTAGTTAGAAAAATGGGAGCACTTGGTTTTATGGGTATTATGGTAGACCCAAAATATGGAGGAAGTGGTATGGATGCTATTTCTTACGTATTAATTATGGAAGAATTATCTAAAATTGATGCTTCAGCTTCTGTTATGGTTTCTGTAAACAACTCTTTAGTTTGTTACGGACTTGAAACTTATGGTACCGAAGAGCAAAAACAAAAGTACTTAACTAAACTAGCAACTGGAGAATCTATTGGTGCTTTTTGTTTAAGTGAGCCTGAAGCTGGTAGTGACGCAACATCACAAAAAACAACAGCTATAGATAAAGGTGACCATTATGTTATTAATGGTACAAAAAACTGGATTACCAATGGTGGTCGTAGTGATGTATATTTAGTTATAGCGCAAACTGACAGAGATAAAGCACATAAAGGTATTAATGCTTTTATAGTAGAAAAAGGAACACCTGGATTTGATATTGGTCCTAAAGAAGATAAATTAGGAATTAGAGGTAGTGATACACACACACTACAATTTAATGACGTAAAAGTACCAAAAGAAAATAGAATTGGTGAAGATGGATTTGGTTTTAAATTCGCAATGAAAACTTTATCTGGTGGACGTATTGGTATTGCTGCACAAGCTTTAGGTATTGCTGCAGGTGCTTATGAGTTAGCCTTAAAATATAGTAAAGAACGTAAGGCATTTGGTACAGAAATCTGTAATCACCAAGCCATCGCGTTTAAACTAGCTGATATGTACACAGAAATTGAAGCTGCACGTATGTTAGTAATGAAAGCTGCTTGGGATAAAGACCAAGGTAATAATTACGATATGTCAAGCGCAATGGCTAAATTATATGCTAGTAAAGTAGCAATGGAACAAACTGTTGAAGCTGTGCAAATACATGGTGGTAATGGTTTTGTAAAAGAATACCATGTAGAACGTATGATGCGTGATGCTAAAATCACACAGATATATGAAGGAACTTCAGAAATTCAGAAAATAGTAATTTCAAGAGGTGTTATCAAAGGATAATCATTAATACATAAATATAAAAAAAGGCTTTAAAATTAATTTTAAAGCCTTTTTTATTACTAAGATATATCATCTAAAACTAATCTAATCTCTCCATAACTATACTTGTCAGCTATTTGAGATTTTAAATCTGAAAGATTTTCAAAAGTATGTTTAGGGATTAATGCTTTCAATTCTTTATAATGCTTTTCAGAGATCAAATCTGTAATTTTAACTTCACCTGAAGGTATAAAACTTGCAAGGTGCCCAAAGATAGTATTCACATTTAAATCACGCTCAAAAGCTATTTGATCTATTGATTTCCCTGCTTTAAAAATCTGTAAAGACGTTTCTTTTGTATCTCTCTTTTTCCGTTTTGGTTTAGCTTTATCAAAAATCTCTTTACTATTGGAAACCTCAATGTCATTCTCCTCGCAATACTCTCTTATTATTTTTATAATTTCGTTACCATATTTGGCAACACGTGTTTTACCAAATCCATTGACATTTAATAATTCAGTTTGACTAGTTGGCAAAGTTTCGCACATTTCATATAATGACTTTTGTGTGAATATTTGAAAATGAACCAAATCTTCTCTTTCGGCAATAGTATTTCTTAACTCTCTTAAAAGTTCGAACAATTCTACATTAGTGGTACCATCTATAACAGTCTTTCTTGGAGTTTTAGGTTTTTCCTTTGTCAGAAATACAGCTTTAGCTCTTAATTCTAAAAATAGTTTAATTGAAAATCCAGAATTCAAATTAGAAAAATATAACTGTTTAACACCTATTAACTCTTCTAAAGTATCTAATTGTTTATTAAAATCCGTGTCTAGTGTTTTATTATCTGTAGTAAAATTAAAGGTTTTATAAATTTGAATTATGTTAACATCCAATTGCTGTTTATAATACGCTAGTGCTTTTTTAAATCTAGACTGAATTTCATCACTAGTCTCCGGAGTAGTAGACTCTTTTGAAATTTCTAATAACTGCGCTTTAAATCCATTCGCAACTTTTAATAAAGCAGCGACGCAATCTTTTATACTAGTTAATGGATCTTCTATATTACCCTTAAAACTGCCTCTATTTTTATAATAGATATCTAAAAGTCTATTAGTCGGATATAAAAATTGATAAAAATCGAAAATCTCAGAGATTAAACTTAACTGAAAATGCGTTTTAGATTGTTGCAGAATGCTCTCGTCTGGTTGATTTTTCTCTGCTTCAAGATTAAAATTGATAACATTAGTGTCACTTATAATTTGACTAGAATTAATCTTACTTTTCAACACTAACCCTTCTAAAGATTTACATCTACTTAAAGCGACATAAGTCTGTCCATGTGCAAATGCATCTTCAGAATCTATAATTGCCTTTTCAAAAGTAAGACCCTGGCTTTTATGAATGGTTATTGACCAAGCCAAACGTAAGGGGATTTGAGTAAAGGATCCAATTTTATTTTCAGAAATGGCCTTAGTATCCTTATCAACCGAGTAATTAATATTTTCCCAAACCTCTGGTTTCGTAATTATATTGAAATCATCATCTGGACACTTAACAACAACTTCATCTTTATCTAGTAATATAACCTTACCTATCTTTCCATTAAAATATCGTTTGTCCGTAGAACTATCATTTTTAACAAACATGACTTGAGATCCGACTTTAAGTACAAGCGATTCCTTATTAGGATATGAAAACTCAGGAAACTTACCTTCTACTTTTGCTTTATATGTCTGAGACCTACCTTTTAGCTTCTCAAGTTTAGCTTTATTAGTGTATTCTGCCTTGTTATTATGTGTGGTTAATGAAATATACCCATCATCTTCGTTAGGTTCAAAATCCGGCTGATATCTTTTATTTAATTCATTTGCTGACTCAATAGACAATGTGTTTGTTCTAATTTCGTTTAATATATTAATGAATAAAGGGTTGTCTTGTCTATAAATATGCTTTAATTCAACTGAAATAGGATTACATTGTTGGTAAGCATGACTACTAAAAAAGAAGGCGTTATTATAAAATGGTTTAAGTAAGTGCCACTCATTATCTTTTACAACGGGAGATAGTTGTTGTAAATCACCAATCATCAACACTTGAACACCTCCAAAAACTAAATTTCTATTTCTATACCGACGTAACGTTTTATCAATACCATCAAGTACGTCCGCTCTAACCATACTTATTTCATCAATAATTAATAAGTCTAATGACTTAATAATATTGATTTTAGTTTTACCAAACTTCCTATTAAATCCACCACTGGAGTTTAAATCGTCATTTGGTAAAATCGGTCCAAAAGGAAGTTGAAAAAATGAATGAATTGTAACACCTTTTGCATTAATAGCAGCAACTCCAGTTGGAGCCACTATAACTATTCTTTTTAAAGAATTAAATTTTAATTTATGAAGAAACGTCGTTTTACCTGTACCAGCTTTACCTGTTAGGAAAATATTTCTATTCGTATTATTTACGAAATTATTAGCTAAATCTAATTCTTTATTCTCGCTCATTCTCTTATTTAATCATAATGTATCAAGATATATAAATACAAACTAAAACGAAAGTATTATATATAATTATTAAACTTAGAACATATTCAACAATTACTAAAATACTTAATAAAAAATTTACTTATAATAATCAATTGCTAAACTATAAAGCGGATAGTATTTTTCGATTTATTTAATACTATCCACCAATATCATATATTTATTTTTGCTTATATAATTTACAAAAGTAACTTAAGCGATATTCTTAAATTTAATTTTCCTCTACATCTTTTTGCTTATACCCTTTCCCTTTCGCCTATTTACTTTG
>NZ_DCQO01000002.1:0-5674 GCF_002323495.1 Olleya sp. UBA1516 | reverse complement strand
TTTTTAATCGTTTTTTTTTTGCGCTTTATCGAAAACAGCGTATTTTACTCATTTTGTGTTGTGGTTAAAACCACACCTATCTGTTTTTAAGCATATTAAAATTATAAAAATCAATTTTTTTTACAATTTATAAATCACTTTAAACATGATAATACGTGGTAAAACAAATGTTTTACTATCCTGAATCAAAAAGTTACTAAAGTTATTGGTTTGTCTAAATTTGACATCAAAAATATTACTTGCACTAACCTCAAAACCCCAAGGACTGTCTTCGGTTTGATAAAACAAACTGGCATTAGCCATATCAAATTGATTGGTGTTATTTGTTGTTTTGTTATTAAAGGTATCTAAACTGTAGTCTGCTTTAAAAATAAAGTCGTTTAAAAAATCATATTCCAAATTGGTAAAAAAACTGGTATTTAAAAACTGGGTAAGATTTCCTCTAGATTTGTAATTACTAGTCGCGTGCTTATAACCAACCTCAATATTAGGATGGTTTTTAAAATTAGTATCTAGGCTCATGGTATTATTAAAGTTTTTAGAACTGTTTAAACTAGTATTTAGATTTACAATTTGATAGTAATCATTATAACTCCATCTAGAATTAAATTTCAGCTTTAGCTTTTTAATATTTTTAGAAAAACGACCAGACACACTAAGCGCTTGCTCTGGTTGATCAAACATTACTGGTGTGCTAAACTGCTCGATACCTTGTAACTGTATTGTGTTTTTTATGCTTTTTATACGTTTATTATAAGTTGTAATCAGACTATAATTTAAACCTCTAAACAAACTAAATCTCCTATAACTTACACTTGCAGTATGGTATAATGTATTACTTAGGTTTGCGTCACCTTTAAACACACTATTAAAATTATTTAAAACAAAATTATTTGCAATCCTGTTTACTGTTGGAGAAGTAGCATTAAGCTTATATTTAAAATCTATTTTTTCGGAATTACTAAACTCGATATTACTAGTAAATTGAGGTAATAGTACTGTTTTAGAATTACTTATACCATGAGACAATTGATTAGCCTGCCAATTATAAAAATGAAGATAAGCTGCAGGCTTAAATGTTGCAATCCCTATTTGAAACTTGTACTCTAAGCCTAAATAAGTATCCATTAAATTATAATGCAACTGATTATTAAATCCTGCGGTTTCAAAATTGTTAATAGTACCATCACTAAGTTGTTGTAAATCTTGAGTATTAAAACTATTAAATGCTGCATTAACACCCAAAGACGTATATAAATGATTAAAATTATTTAGTACCCAATAGTCTTTTAAAATGATATTTACGCTATTGGTTTTTACCGTTTTAATCTGTTGTATATTATAATTTACATCTATTTGCAAGGGTATTAAACCTTGTAATATTTGCTGATTGGTTAGCCAATTAGTAATGGGTTGATCATTTTTAAAATTATATATGCTTTGTAAAGTTGCGGTGTGATTTTTGGATAACTTCCTGCTATAATTAAAGTTTTGCTTTAGATTTAATCCTGTAACATTGTTAGTTGTGCTAATAGTATTATCCTGTGATGGATTAATCGTATTTATTACTCCTAAACCTTTATTGTTGGTTACTTTTATTACGGTATTTATATTTAGATCTTCTTTTATGGTTGGTTTATACTCTAAAGTTACTTTTCCTATGGTAAAATAATTATCCAACGCATTATTAGCAAAGCGTTGTTCTGTAAATGGTTGGTCAATATTTTGATAGGTATTTATGGTATTACTTGCAGTGGTATTTTTTTCGTTATTAACAATCGCATAAGCGCTTAAATCTGTAACCTGGTTAATGGATTGCCTGATATTAAAGGCGCCAAATTGGTTGGTACTAGACTTATAATCTTGATTGTCTAAAAATTGGGCAAAATCACTGCGATATAGTTTAAAATAGTTTCCTGCATCGCTTAACAATTTACCTACACCTCCTTCAAACTCTAAATAATCTTTAATAGTAAAACTTTTGACACCAGTGTTATTAAGATCACCAATAACGTTTACATTGGTTTTAGGGCTGTAATAAAAAATACTTGGATGCACTACGTAACGGTCTTTTATGCCTGCTCCAGCTTCAATATCTCCAAACATAAATTTTTTCTTGTCCTCTTTTAACTTAATGTTTAAAGCCATGTCATCGCTATCTTGCAAACCTTTTAACATTGCGACATCATTGTAATTATCTAAAACCTCAACTTTATCTACTGCATCTGCAGGAATATTATTAACCGCTAGTTTACTGTCTCCTGTAAAAAAGGTTTTATTTTCTACTAAAACTTTAGAGACTTTAGTACCATTAACTGTGACATTACCGCTCCGATCCACGTCTACACCTGGTAATTTTTTAAGGACATCTTTAAGTTTACGTTCTTCGCCTGTTACAAATTTATCTGTTAGATAAACAATGGTGTCTTTTTTGACCACCATTGGCGGAGTGTATGTAATAGTGACCTCGTCTAATTGGTCTAAATTTTCTTTTAAAATGATGTTATTGGAGGTGTCTTTGTCTAAATTAACATCTTCGACGTTAGGTGAAAACCCTAAAAAACTTGTTGTTACGGTATAATTTTGATTTTTTTCTAATTGTAATTTGTAATTACCATCTTGGTTAGTAATTGCAAACGTAACGTCAATATTATCTGCAACTGGAACTGCCAAAATATTAGCATATTGCAAGGGTTGTTGCAAGCTGTCTGACACTTTACCTTGCAAGGTAATGGTTTGCGCTTGTAGAGCTACACTAATTGACATTACTAAAATCAAAACTAAATGTTTAATTAACATAGCTTTATTGTCTAGATTGCTTTGCTCGTTTTATTCTAGCTTCTAAATTAGCTTTAATTTCAGAAAAAAAAGTTTTTCGTTGTACCTCTTTTCCCTCAGTTGGTTGCTCTATTTTATGGTCTACATCAAATTGTACTTCTAAAGCAAAATAAGTGTTATTACCTACATTTACTTCTAAGATTAATCCAGGCAGACCTTCAAACTGAAGTGGACCAAAAGGTACTGGTATTTGTGGTGTATACCATGCCTCTATAGCCATACCATCTTTATAAGCCAAAACCTCTGAGCCATTTAATAGTTGTGCTTTAAAACAAGTATAATCGCCAATTTTTTTATAGTCTTTAGTCAACTTCCAATTTAGTTGCTTTGTGCTATCTACAACCAAAAGTTTTTCGCCTCCCATTGTCATTGCATACAATGTTTTGTTCTCTTTTAGATTAACGTAATACTTTTGGTGTTTTGCTCTTTTTATAATTTTATTTAACTCGTTTTGTTCGTTGTCTGAATCTAAAGTTATTTTAATGTCATTTAAAGAAAAGTAGGATTGATTTGCATCAAATAGTAAGCTATAACTAAGATGTTTATAATTATCAGCATCTTCAACTATTTTTTTTAATGAGGACTCAGAAAAGTCACTTTTTAAATTTTCTTTTATAGCCTCAAGGTTTACTACTCTGTTGTAGGTTACCTTATTAATTTTGTTTTGACTAATTCCTTGATAAGCAAAACATAGTAAGAATATTAAAATATATTTCATAATTAAAAATTGAAACTGTTTAAAAAAAATAAGTAGGGATTTGATTTAAATTAAAAACGCTAACCTCTTAATAAAAACTGTCAAAATATTAGCATATTGCAAGGGTTATTGCAAGCTGTCTGACACTTTGCCTTGTATAGTTATGGTTTATGCTTGTAGATAAAATCCTGCTAATATGAGCGGAATTAACAATATGTTTTTTTAAACATTACAAGTAATTTTATTATGATTTATTCTTGTTCCTTTCTTATCTCAGCCATTAACTTATTGTAATCGTCTTTTAAAATTTCTTTTTTAGCTTTAGGTTTAATGATTTTTTGTAAACAATCATCACAATCAAATTTTATTGTCGAGGCATAAAATATTGTTTTTCCATTAATTGTTCCTTCAAGTACTAGTCCTGGCAACCCATCTAATCCTCTTGGTCCAAACTGATAAGGTATTTCAGGAGCAAACCAAACTTCTGGAAAAAACTTCTGATATGTATCTTTATAATAATTCTTTTCTTCCCTGACGGTAGTTGCTTTGTAGCACTTGTATCCATTAATTATTTTAGTGTCTTTAGTTATTATCCAATTATCTTTATATGGGTATACAACATTAAACTTTTCTCCAAAAGACATTTTGTGCTTAATCTTTATTGAGTCATCCTTGTAAAAGATGCCACTCCCTGCAATTTTTTTTGCTAATTTAAAAGCTAAACCATCTTCAACTGCTAGCTTGTCATTAATAGAATAATGACTTGATTTTGAATTACAATACAAAACATACTCTAACTCTGATAACGCTTTATTTATAGAGCTTAAAGTTGTTTTTGTTTTGTCATCAAGATCTTTTCGATCGTTATCTTTCAACACTTTTATTTTATATATTACTGAAATCGCATTGGAATTACTGGTATTATTAGTTAAAACGAATAGTGAAAAAATTGATAATAAAATTTTAATTTTAACCATAGAATTAATAGTTATTTTAAGTGCTGAAAAATTGTATTAATTATTCTTTCTTTCTTCTTTAAGTTTAGCTATTTTATAAGATAATTCTTCTTTAGAAATAAATTCGCCTTTTGGTACTTTTTCAAGCTCCTGACTGTTTTTATGAAATTTAATTTGAGTAGCAGTATAAATTAAAGTTTTAAAATTTAATTCTAAAATTAATCCTGGTAAATTATAAAATCCTCTTGGACCAAATCTAAATGGTATTTCTGGTGCAAACCAAGCTGATACTTTATGCAATTGCTTTTTTCCATTGACATATTCAACATAATCTGTTGTTGCTAAATAGCAGACGTACTTATCAATTGTTTTACTTTGGTTTGTAATCTTCCAATTTTTAATACTAATAGAATCCTTATAAATGTATTTTTTATTTAAAAATTTAAACCACTTATTGCATTCATTAGGTTTGATGTTATAATAATACTTGGTTTCAAGTTCAGACATGATTTTAGCAAGTTTAGACTCAAACGGATTAACATCATTATCCATTTGATTTACTCCAGTAAAAACTGCTGAATTTTGATTAGCATTTAAAATCATTTTTATCGAGCTTAATAATGCAATTCCCTTACTATAGGTTTTTACCACTTCTGGCGCATCCTCAATTTTATTTAAGTGCTTTTTAATGGTGTCATTTTCTACTTTTTGACTATTAAAAGTTATTTTATAATCAACGGTTAAACTTTGCTGAGCATAAGAATTTGCCACCAATAGAAAAATGAAAATAATATAGCTTGTTCTATTCATAATTTATTGACTCCAATAAGATCCAGCAATAAAATCTACTTCTAAAACACACTTATCAAAATAAGTGTTTCCTACTGCATAAGCAGCCTCAGCATCAAGACCCAAAGAAACGCCTAAGGCTTCATAACCTTCAGCACCAGCAAAACAGTGATCATAATTAAACGATGGGTCTTCAATTTTTTTAAAATTAGACGATGTCGTACTCATCATAAATAAAGCCACAAAAGTTAATCCTAATACTTTTTTCATACTTTCTAAAATTTTAAAACAGCAAATTGTTTAAACTGGTTGATTATTAATTAAGTTATTAGTCGATATTAAATTAATAGTTGTCGCTATTAAATTTGTAATAAGTTGTCGAAAAAATAAAAAA
>NZ_DCQO01000014.1:53667-57301 GCF_002323495.1 Olleya sp. UBA1516 | reverse complement strand
TGGAACAAAAATGATTCATTTAGGTAAAAACACTAAATCAACCATTATTTCTAAAGGTATATCTGCAGGAAAATCACAAAATTCTTATCGTGGTTTAGTTCAAATTAGTAGTCGTGCAGACAATGCTAGAAACTTTTCTCAATGTGATAGTTTGTTAATGGGTAACGAGTGTGGTGCACATACCTTCCCATATATAGAAGCTAAAAATAAGACTGCACAAATAGAGCACGAAGCAACAACAAGTAAAATTGGTGAAGACCAAATATTTTATTGCAACCAACGTGGTATAGATACAGAAAAAGCTATTGCACTAATTGTAAATGGATTTAGTAAAGAAGTACTAAATAAATTACCAATGGAGTTTGCTATTGAAGCTCAAAAACTACTAGAAATATCTTTAGAAGGATCTGTTGGATAATACAAATACTATGAAAAAACTAACCCTAATTTTATTAAGCTTTACCTTTCTGGTAGCTTGTAAAAAAGATAATAAACAAACTGAGGTTGCTACCGAAACAAAAGCAGAACCAATTAAACTATTTATGTTTGATGGAGGAACAGTTCAGGTTAACAAATTAGAGATTTTTTCTCAAGACGATTTGTACAAAGGCGAAAGCAAAACTTTTGCCGATATGTTTTTTGTTATTAAACATCCAGAAGGTAATTTGCTTTGGGATGCAGGATTAGCAGAAGGATTAGTGGGACAAAAACCGTTTACTACTCCTGATGGTGCATTTACAGTGTCTAGAGATCAAGGTATTGAAGAACAACTAAAAACAATAGGTTTACAAACTAAAGATATTGACTATATAGCCTTATCACACACACATTTTGATCACTCAGGATCTGCATCAAAATTAGCTCATGCCACTTGGATTGTTCAAGAAGTAGAATATGACTTTGTGACAAGTATAGAGCAACAAAAAAACAATCCTGATAATTACAACGCTATAAAGGATTTAAAATTAACTAAAAAAATCAATGGAGATTTGGATGTTTTTGGAGATGGTAAAGTGATTATTAAGTCTACTCCAGGTCATACACCAGGTCACCAATCTTTATTTTTAGATTTAGAGCAAGAAGGACCATTATTTTTAGCAGGAGATTTATATCATTTTGAAGAAAACAGAACGAATCATATTGTACCAAGTTTCAACTTTAGTGTAGAGGACACAAAAGCATCTATGGAAACTTTTGAAGCTTTTGCAAAACAAAAAGGAGCACGAGTGATTATTCAGCATTCAACAAAAAATTACAATAGTTTAAATCACGCTCCAGAGCCTATTCAATAAATATAAGCATGAAAAAAATAGCTATTCTTTTAATTTTTATTGCATTTGTAAGTTGTAAAAAAGATCAAGGCACAGCCTTTAAAGGAGATTTTGTATACTATGCAAACGCAGCAGTATTTCAAGTAGGTAATGATATACATGGTGTGGTCTTAAATGACCAAGTAAGTACATTGGCCGAACAAGCTAAACAATACCAAAAAGAGCCAACAGATATGGTGACTGTAGAAGTTTTAGGAGAATTAATTCCTAAAAAAGAAAATGAAGATAGCTGGCCTTTTAAATTAAAAATAAATAAAATAGTAAGCGTTAGCGCTTTAGACCCGAATAAAAACGACGTTATCAAACTAGGAAAATAAACAGTATGTTACAAATAAAAAATTTACACGCAAGTGTTGAAGATAAATCTATTTTAAAAGGTATTAACCTTGAAGTTAAAGCAGGAGAAGTACATGCTATAATGGGACCAAATGGTTCTGGTAAAAGTACATTAGCTTCAGTAATAGCAGGAAAAGAAGAATATGAAGTAACAGATGGAACTATTCTTTTGGAAGGTGAAGATATTGACGAATTAGCAGCAGAGGAACGTGCACACAAAGGTGTGTTTTTATCGTTTCAATATCCAGTAGAAATTCCTGGAGTTAGCGTGACTAACTTTATGAAAACTGCAATTAACGAAACACGAAAAGCTAAAGGTTTACCTGATATGCCAGCTAACGAAATGCTAAAAATGATTCGTGAAAAATCAGAACTTTTAGAAATTGATCGTAAGTTTTTATCTAGATCTTTAAATGAAGGATTCTCTGGTGGAGAAAAGAAACGTAACGAGATTTTTCAAATGGCTATGTTGGAACCTAAATTAGCGATTTTAGATGAAACTGATTCAGGATTAGATATCGATGCTTTACGTATTGTAGCCAATGGTGTAAATAAACTAAAAAGTAAAGATAATGCTGTAATAGTCATTACTCATTACCAACGTTTATTAGACTATATCGTACCTGATTTTGTCCACGTACTATACAATGGTCGTATTGTTAAGTCTGGAGGAAAAGAACTAGCACATGAGTTAGAAGAAAAAGGTTACGACTGGATCAAAGAAGAAGTAGACGCTTAAAAAGTTTGCAATGGTAATGTTATCTAACAGATAACTTACCGCTAAAAACACAAATAAATATAATACGTTACAGCATTAACTAACAAACCCTGTTTTTTAATAGCTGAATACCGAAGACTTAAAATATGAGTTTAAAAGAAAAATTAGTATCCTCTTTTTTAGCATTCGAAAATCAAGTCGATTTAGAGTCTAAAATACATGATGTTAGAAGCGAAGCAATAAAAACGTTTGAAGCTAAAGGTTTTCCTTCAAAAAAGGACGAAGCTTGGAAGTACACCTCTTTAAATAGTGTTTTAAAACACGATTATAGCTTGTTCCCTAAACAAGATAACACCTTAGAGTACAGTGATATTAAAAAGTATTTTCTAGATGATATTGACACTTACAAAATCGTGTTTATAGATGGTAAATACTCTTCTAATTTATCTCAAACTACTCATGATGGTATTGATGTTTGCCTAATGTCTTCGGCATTACACAAACCTAAATACCAATTAATTATTGAAAACTACTTTAATAAAGTAGCAGGTAAAGAAGGATTAACCTCTTTAAATACCGCTTTTTCTAAAGAAGGTGCCTACATACACATTCCTAAAAACAAAGTGGTTGCTAAACCTATCCAAATAGTACATTTTTCTACAGGAAATGAAGCTGCATTAATGCTACAACCACGTAACTTAATTGTTGTAGATGAAAATTCTCACGTACAAATTATAGAGCGTCACCAAAGTTTGACAGACAATCCTGTTTTAACAAACTCTGTTACAGAAATTGTTGCTAACAAACGCGCCATAGTTGATTACTATAAAGTGCAAAATGACAACATTAATGCATCATTAATAGACAGCACTTTTGTTGAGCAAAAACGCGAAAGCCATGTATCTGTGCATACGTTTAGTTTTGGAGGAAAGTTAACACGTAACAACCTAAACTTCTATCAAAACGGAGAGTATATGGACTCTACATTAAATGGAGTTACCATTATTGGAGATAAACAACATGTTGACCACAACACTTTAGTTCATCATATAGAGCCTAATTGCGAAAGTCATCAGGACTACAAAGGAATTTTTAACGACAGCTCAACTGGTGTCTTTAATGGTAAAGTTGTAGTAAACAAAGAGGCACAAAAAACCAATGCTTTCCAATCAAATAATAACATATTATTAAGCGATAAAGCAACGATAAACTCTAAACCTCAACTAGAAATTTTTGCAGATGATGTAAA
>NZ_DCQO01000014.1:0-53337 GCF_002323495.1 Olleya sp. UBA1516 | reverse complement strand
AAAATGTTCTCATGGTTGTACCATAGGTCAATTAGACGAAAGTGCTTTATTTTATATGAAATCTAGAGGTATTCCAGAAAAAGAAGCTAAAGGATTATTAATGTACGCTTTTAGTAACAACGTTTTAAAGTCTGTAAAAATTCCAGAATTAAAACAACGAATAACTAAAATTATAGCAAATAAATTAGGTGTTAATATAGGTTTTGACTTGTAAAAAATATGGATATTTTAAACACTTCAAACAAAACCTTTATTAAATTAATTAGTATTTGTTTGGTAATAGCAGCTGTAACAGGCACACTATTTTACTTTACAAAAGGTGGTTTTTTTGATGGTATATTACTAACTTTTGTAGGTCTGTCATGTACTTATATGTTGCTAGTTTTATCTGTATTTGTATTCAAAAATTTAATTAACTTCATGGCTAAAGGCAATATAAAGCTGATACACGTGGCTTTATCACTTGGTATAACATTAGCAATGTGTATTTATCTTTTTATACAGCTTTTTAATCTTGTAGCTAAAGAGTTTTAATTTATTTTCAATTATGTTAAATATCAATTTAATACGTAAAGATTTCCCAATACTTAAAAGACAAGTAAATGGCAAACCATTGGTATATTTTGATAATGCGGCAACATCGCAAACGCCACAACAGGTTATTGATGTTATTGTAGATTACTATTCTAATTACAATGCCAATATACATCGTGGCGTACACGCGCTAAGCCAAGAAGCTACAGATAAATATGAAGCTGCTAGACTTACAATACAAAAACACTTTAATGCTAATAAAACACAAGAAATTATATTCACTTCTGGTACAACACATGCTATAAATTTAGTAGCTAATGGTTTTACAAAATTAATAGATAAAGGAGATGAGCTCATTGTTTCGGCTTTAGAACACCACAGCAACATCGTACCTTGGCAAATGCTTTGCGAAAAAACTGGAGCAAAACTTAAGGTAATACCAATGACTTTAGAAGGTGAACTGGATATGGAAGCTTATACAGCTTTGCTTTCTGAAAAAACAAAACTTGTTTTTGTAAATCATATATCAAACGCTTTAGGAACCATAAATCCTGTAAAAACCATAATCGACCAAGCACATAAATTTGGCGCTGCAGTTTTGATAGATGGTGCACAAGCTTGTCCTCATATCAAACCTGATGTACAAGCATTAGATGTAGATTTTTATGTAACATCTGCCCACAAAATTTGTGGACCAACTGGTGTTGGTATGTTATACGGAAAAGAAGAGTGGCTTAATAAAATGGAACCTTATCAAGGTGGTGGAGAAATGATTGACCAAGTTACTTTTGAAAAAACAACTTATGCAGGCTTACCTCATAAATTTGAAGCTGGTACACCTAACATTTGTGGTGGTATTGCTTTTGGAGCAGCATTGGATTATATGAATGCTATTGGTTTTGATAAAATAGCTTCTTATGAAAAAGAGCTATTAGATTATGGAACAGAAAAATTGTTAGAAATTGAAGGTCTAAAAATTTATGGTACTTCAAAAAATAAAACTTCTGTGATATCTTTTAACTTGGAAGGTATTCACCCTTATGACGTTGGCACATTACTAGATAAAATGGGAATCGCTGTTCGTACAGGACACCATTGCGCGCAACCAATAATGACCTTTTTTAATATACCTGGTACTATTAGGGCGTCATTCGCATTTTATAATACCAAACAAGAAATTGATGCTTTAGTTTCTGGAGTTAAAAAAGCAAAAATGATGCTTTCATAAAATAACAACTCTAGATTATATTAAAAACGCTCAATAGAAATATTGAGCGTTTTTATATTCATATGTATTTCACCGAAAATGTAATAATATTTAGAATAAAAAGCTAAAAATTTATATATTTCACAAATGTTTAACAAAATATTAATATATATGAAGAAAACACTTTTATGCATGGCTGCTATTGCAATGCTATTTGCATCATGTAGTGATGACAAATCAGAAAACCTATCACAAGATCAAACACAAATAGACATGTCTGACTTTTACCTTTACACTGATGCAGATGTAGACGAAGCTTCGAGACAAGCTAAAGGTAGACCTGTATGTCACTCAATGGTTAATTTAAACAGACTACTTAACGAAAACCCTGGTTTAGACAAAAAAATGTATGATATTGAATATCAAACTAGATCACTAATCAGTGCAAAAGGGAAACCTGGAGGAGGAAATGGTAACGGAAATGGTGGAGGCTCTGGTGGAGGCGATCCGGTAGACAATTTAGGTGTTGTTAATATTCCTGTTTATGTTCATGTTGTATATAGTAATGCACAGCAAAATGTAAATGATCAACAAATTAACTCACAAATTAATGTTCTAAATAATGATTTTAGAGCATCAAATAACGATATAAATCAAGTCCCTTCTGACTTTGCTGGATTAGTAGCAGATTCTGAAATAAACTTTACGCTAGCAGGAACATTTAGACACTCAAATTCTACTTCTGCTTGGAGCACAAATGATGCAGTAAAAGCTGCTTATCCACCTGTAACACCATCAACTCACTTAAATATTTGGGTTTGTAATATTAGTGGTGGAATCTTAGGTTATGCTCAGTTTCCAGGTGGACCATCAGCTACGGATGGTGTAGTAGTACTTTACTCTAGCTTACCAGGAGGTTCTGCAGCACCTTATAACCAAGGTAGAACATTAACTCACGAAGTTGGTCATTACTTAAACCTTCGTCATATTTGGGGAGATGGAAGATGTAAACAAGATGACTTTGTTGCAGATACACCTTCTTCAGATGGTCCAAATTATGGCTGTCCTTCTTTCCCTACAGTAAACTGTAGATCTACAGACATGACAATGAATTATATGGATTATGTAGATGATGCTTGCATGTATATGTTTTCTGAAGGTCAAAAATCAAGAATGAGAACCATATTTCAATCTGGAGGATCAAGAGCTGCTTTAGTTGGAAATTAATATTTTATTGTTTTTATTTAAAAAGACGCCAACTTTGGCGTCTTTTTTGTATTATTAAGTTACACAATAAAAACTTTTATAATGAAAACATTTACTATAATTTTATTCTCTATACTTCTTAATAGTTGTGGTGCTACTCAAGATTCAACAAGCAATTTAAATCCAGATATGCAAAAAGCAACTCAAACATTAAATGGCGATTATAAAGTCACTCTTCTAGACAATCAATCAATAGTAGCCCAAGAGTTAACCCTATTATTTGACAGTACAACTAAACGCGTTTCAGGCTTTTCAGGATGCAATAATTTTTTTGGAAGCTATGAAATCAATAATGACAATATATCCTTTGGCAACTTAGCATCCACAAAAAAATTCTGTCAAGAAGACGCTAATGTAACTGAGCAAAATTATTTAAAAGTATTAGAAAACACTACAAACTTTAAAATAGAAGACAATATCATTACCCTTTTCAATAAAGAAACTGTCCTATTAAATGCTTCACCTGTAATAAACAATACAAGTCAAAAGCAAGATAATAGTCTAACATTTAAGTATACTGCATTTTCAAGAGGTACTTATACAATGATAAGTATAGATCAAAATACGGTTTCCTCGCAATTTAGTAGATCTGAAAAAGAAAACGTTACACCATGCAGTAAAGAAGATTGGAATGCTATTAAATCCTTATCAGATGCTATAGCTATTAAATCTTTAAACACGTTAGAGCCTCCAAGTACAGCAC
The DNA here is from genome assembly GCF_002323495.1 of Olleya sp. UBA1516. Taxonomy (NCBI): domain Bacteria; kingdom Pseudomonadati; phylum Bacteroidota; class Flavobacteriia; order Flavobacteriales; family Flavobacteriaceae; genus Olleya; species Olleya sp. UBA1516. The sequence goes on along the minus strand of NZ_DCQO01000014.1, from coordinate 49,627 downwards.
ACCAATACGATGGAGCTGCTTCATCTAACTTAACGATAACTTTAAATGGAGAACAATATAGCACACCTACTTTTGATGCTGGAAATCCACCTAAAGAAATTGCAGATTTAGTGTCTAAACTATTAGAAATAGCTAAACCTGACACCAAAAAATAGATCAATAAATTCAAATCTATCTTTAAGAGTTATTTAGCAACTAATCACTGAATATTGATTAATTTTGTACTCTAAATTATTTTGATAAATGCAGACGATAAAAGAAATACAAGACGAAATTGTAGACGAATTTTCAATGTTTGAAGATTGGGAAGAACGTTATCAATACATGATTGATTTAGGAAAAACGTTACCGCTTATTGCACCTGAATATAAAACTGAAGACAATATTATTAAAGGCTGTCAAAGTAAAGTTTGGGTACATGCAGAAATGGATGATAATAAAATAGCATTTACTGCAGACAGTGATGCTATTATTACCAAAGGAATTATAGCCATATTGATTAGAACATTCTCCAATCAACATCCTAAAGATATATTGGATGCCAATACAGATTTTATTGATCAAATAGGGTTAAAAGAACATTTATCGCCAACTAGAGCCAATGGTTTAGTTAGTATGATAAAACAAATAAAATTATATGCCATAGCATATCAAACGCAACTACAATAATTATGAGTGATACAACTATAGATACAGCAGAATTAGGAGAAAAAATAGTAAAGGTTTTAAAAACAATTTATGACCCAGAAATTCCAGTTGACATTTACGAACTAGGATTAATATATGATGTTTTTGTTAACGAAGATTATGATGTAAAAATCCTAATGACACTAACAACACCTAACTGTCCTGTTGCCGAAACGCTTCCTTTAGAAGTTGAAGAAAAAGTAAAATCTTTAAACGATGTAAAAGATGCAGAAGTAGAAATTACTTTTGATCCACCTTGGACTCAAGACTTAATGAGCGAAGAAGCTAAGCTAGAGCTTGGTATGCTTTAATGCCAAATCAATATGGCTAGACATGCACCAAAATCGTTAAAAGAAAAAAACAAAACCAGTTTAAAAAAATCTTTTAGTGCTTTAATATATATTCCGCGATTTTTTAAAGAAATCTGGAATACCAATAAAACATTATTTTTAAGTTCGGCATTTTGTAGACTAATTGGTGCAGTATTACCTGTAATTATTTTATGGATTGGTAAAATAATTATAGATGAAATTATACTTCAAACTAAATTAGAAATTACAGATTTAACCCAACTTTGGACTTATGTTGGTATTGAGTTTGGGTTAATTGTCTTATCAGACCTAGTTAGTCGTGCGATACAATTAACAGATAGCTTATTAGGCGACGCCTACTCTATTGACACTTCCGTAAGAATTATTAAAAAAACCAATCAGATTGATATTAGCTTATTAGAAGACTCAGAGTTTTATGATAAACTAGAACGTGCTAGAACCCAAACTACAAGTCGTGTTGGATTAATGTCTAACGCACTTGGCGAAGTACAAAGCTTAATATCCATAGCGACTTTAGTTGCTGGTCTAATCTATTTTGAACCCTATTTAATAATTCTGCTTATCCTAAGTATTATACCAGCATTTATTAATGAAATCTGGTTTAGTCAACAACAATACTCTTTAGCAAGAGGTTGGACAGCAGAAAGAAGAGAATTAGACTACCTAAGGTTTATTGGAGCCAATGACAAAACAGCCAAAGAAATTAAGTTGTTTGGTTTAACAGACTTTGTTGTAGACCGTTTTAAAAACCTATCTCAAGAGTATTATGATTTAAACAAAAAACTAGCCATTAAACGATCTGCTTTAGGGTTTGTATTTAATGTTCTAGGGACTTTAAGTTATTATGGTGCTTACGTTTTTATAATATATCGTGTAATATCTGGTGTGATAACTCTAGGAGAATTAACCTTCTTATCAGGTGCTTTTAATAGACTAACAAGAAATTTACAGGACTTCTTTTCTAAATTTACACGTATTTCAGAAAGCGCTTTATATTTAAAAGATTATTTCGAATTTATAGATATTTCAATTCAACCAAAACATAACGAGGATATGCCTCTTCCTGAAAAAATAAAGGAAGGGTTTGAGTTTGTCAATGTTAAATTTTCTTACCCAGAATCCGACAATGAAATTTTAAAAGGCATCAGCTTTAAAATTAAAGCTGGCGAAAAACTAGCATTTGTTGGTCAAAATGGAGCAGGAAAAACCACATTAACCAAATTATTATTACGTTTTTACGAACCCACTTCTGGACAAATACTTTTAGATGGTGTTAATATTAATCGCTTTGATAAAGCAAAGTATCAAGCTTTTTTTGGTGTGATTTTTCAAGACTTTTTTAGGTATGAGTTTACAGTTAGAGAAAACATTGCAATAGGAGACATCAGTCAAATTGAAAATCAAGAAAAAATTGAAAACGCAGCCGAACTAAGTCTAGCCAATCAAGTCGTGTCAGAACTTAAAAAAGGATACGACCAACAACTTGGTAAACGTTTTGCAAAAGGACAAGAATTATCTGGTGGACAGTGGCAAAAAGTGGCATTAGCCAGAGCTTATATGAAAGATGCTAAAGTGATGATTTTGGACGAGCCAACATCTGCATTAGATGCTAAAGCAGAAAGTGACGTTTTTGAAAGATTTATAGGTCTAACCGAAGACAAAACTAGTATTATAATATCTCATAGATTTAGTACAGTAAGACAAGCAAATAAAATTTTAGTATTAGATGAAGGTCGCGTACTAGAAATGGGTACACATGAGGATCTAATGGCTAACAAGTCATTATATGCTGACTTATTTAAACTACAAGCAGAAGGATACCAATAATTATAACATATTTAAATTATGGCTGAAGAAATTATTAATCGCGTAGCAAATAGTAAATTAATTACACTAGACCTTGAAGATTACTATCCAAAAGGACAACGTGTTTTATTAGATATTAAAGATTGGTTGTTCCAAGAATTGGTTTTAAAAGAAAAAGATTTTAGAGAATATATCAAAAATCACGATTGGAGTCAGTACCAAAATCAATACGTAGCAATCACTTGTAGTGCAGATGCTATCATTCCGGATTGGGCTTTTATGTTATTGGTCGTAAATTTAGAACCTTTTGTCGAAAAGTGCCATATTGGAACACTAGAGGATTTAGAGACTTCCATTTACCAGGACATAATCAGTGCTATTGATGGTACAATATACCAAGATAAACCTGTAATAATTAAAGGTTGTAGTAACAAGCCAGTGCCTATAAACGCTTATGCTATGATAACTAACAAGCTTAAACCATATGCTAAATCTATCATGTATGGAGAGGCGTGTTCTTTTGTTCCTTTATACAAACGTTAATAACTCTGTTTATTATTTAAAACACTGACAATTAATAGTTTACATAATTTTTCTATTTTAGAAAAAATATAACTAAAGCGTATATTTGCAACCGTTTTATTTAAAACTTAAGATTTATGAAAAAAATATTATTAGTAGGAGCATTCTTTTTAGGATTAGTCTCTATGAATGCCCAAACAAAAGAAGAGTTACACACTCAAAAAGCAGAAAAGCAAGCAGCAGCTGATGCTTTACAAAGTGAAGCTGATGCTTTACAAGCTCAAATTGATGCACTTCCAGGTTGGAGAAAAGGTCTTTTTGGAACTATTGGTGGAAGTATTTCTAACTTTAGCAATTGGTATTCTCAAGGAACACCAAACAACGCTTCTGGAAACATCGGAATCTCATTAAATGCATATGCTAACTTAATTGAAGATAAATTTTTCTGGAGAAACTCTTTAACATCTAACCTTAACTGGGTAAAATTAGATAATAAAGACAATCCAAATGATGATGACAGTTTTAACCCAACGACAGATGTATTTAACATCTCTTCATTATACGGAAGAAACATAACTAAAAACTTTGCTGTTTCTGGTTTAGCAGAATACAGAACTACGTTATTAGACAATTTTAACGATCCAGGATATTTAGACGTTGGAGTCGGTGGAACTTGGACTCCTTTAGAAAATCTAATTGTTGTTGTACACCCTTTAAACTACAACTTTGTATTTGCAGAAAATGATGCAGTTTTTCAATCGTCATTAGGTGCAAAAATAGTTGCAGATTACACAAGACAAATTGGTGCTGTAAGTTTTAAATCTAACTTATCTACTTTCCAAAGCTACAAAAGCGGAGATTTATCTAACGTAACTTGGACAAACTCTTTTAGCTATACCTTATGGAAAATGATTGGTGTTGGTTTTGACTTTGGTTTAAGAAGCAACAAACAAGAAGCTTTAAACTATGAGTTAGGTCAGTATGATCCTTTAGCATTACCATTACAAGCGGTTCCAACTTTTGGAAACGTTGATAACAAATTACAATCTTATTGGTTATTAGGTTTAAGCTACAACTTATAATCTACAAACACTATAATTTAAAAAACGCGTTTCTAATCGAAACGCGTTTTTTTGTATCTTACTGTTTACAAGCCAATTACCAATGAAACTTATATATCTATTAGGACTAATTTTAATATTTACTGCTTGTAAAGAAAAAACACCAAAGACTGAAACAACTTTAAGCAATAGTTTTGATAAAATAGAACAACTACAGTGGTTAGTTGGACGTTGGAGTAATATCACAGAGCAAGAGCAATCTTACGAAAACTGGTTCAAAATTAACGATAGCACTTTAAAAGCACATAGCTATACATTAAAGCAAAATGACACAGTGTTTGCAGAACGTGTGACTTTACAACAAATTGATACTACAATTGCATTTACCGTTGTTGCCTATAAACAAAACGATGATAAACCTGTAACATTCATGCTTCAAAAGTTAAATGACAGCCTGTTTACTGTAAGCAATAATAAGCATGACTTTCCTTCTAAAATAACGTATTCTAATCCTGTTAGAGATTCTATTCATGCTTGGATAGAAGGTCAAATTGATAATCAACCTAGAACTATGGATTTTTATTACAAAAAAGCTAACTAGAACTAACTAATCTAATTGTCTTTATTGAATTGACGCTCGTTATCTTTTTTGCTAAACAATCGTTTAAAAAACCCATCGCGTTTTTCTTCTTCGCAATCCAATGCCTCCAAAACATCGCTTGAAGGTGCTTCAAAACGACTTTTTGTAATTGAATTATAGTTTAAATCTGCGTTTAGTTTTTGATAAAATTTCGCAAATATTGGCAATGCCGAGTTTGCACCTTGTCCCATTCCTGTGGTTTTAAAACCTATATTATAATTATCATTACCAACCCAATTTATTGTTACCAAGTTTGGTGTAATACCAACAAACCATCCATCCTTATTATCCTGAGTTGTCCCTGTTTTACCTGCTATACTATTGCTAAGTCCATAAGTAGATCGTAATCTAGCTGCAGTCCCAGAATTAACTGTGGCTTGCATTATTTGTAACATAACCTGTCTAGTATAATCGTTATAAGCTTTATCGGGATTTACTTCTGGTTTAAACGATACAATTTCTACACCATTTTTATCTTCAATTTTAGTAATAAAATATGGTTTTACAGATTGGCTATTGTTAACATAACTAGCGTATGCTCCTGCTAATTCTTTTATATTAATTTGAGCAACACCTAAGGCTAAAGACGGTTGGTTTGGAAGTGTACTAGTTATGCCTAATTTTTTTGCTTGTTTTAAAACCTTATCAATACCAACTTGATTTAAAACCTTAACAGCAATTGTGTTTAGCGATTGACTTAACGCTTTTTCTAGATTATAATTAATATGTGGATCTACGTCTGAAACACCAGAATTGGTTGGTGTCCAGTTTTTATAATCCGTGTAAGTTACTGCTTCTGGAGAAAAATAGGTACAAGGCTCCATACCATTATCTATTGCTGCTGTATACACAAAAGGTTTAAATGTAGATCCTACTTGACGTTGACTTTGTGATACATGATCATATTTAAAAAAGCGATAATCTATACCTCCAATATAAGACCTAATAGCACCAGACTTTGGGTCTAAAGCAATCATACCTGTATTTAAAAATTTTAAGTAGTGTTGCAAACTATCTATTGTAGATATATTTTGACTTTTAGTTTCTGTCCAATCAAACAACTCTACCTCATGCTTTATAGACAATGAATCCATAATTTGTGCATGATCTAAACCAGAAGCTTTAAATTTTTTGTAAGCTGGTAATGCTTTTATAGCCTTGTCAATTAACTTCTTGTTGGTTGTCCAAGGTGCGTTTTTACCATAAGATACTTCATAATCTTGCTGCAATTTGGTTAAATGTGTTTGCATAGCTTGCTCTGCATATTTTTGCATTTGAGAGTCTAAGGTTGTATAAACCACTAAACCGTCCTTATACAAGTCGTAAGCCTCTCCATTTGGCTTTTTATAACCTTGTAAGGTGATAGCTAATTCTTTTTTTAACTGAGCCCTAAAATAAGGTGCTAATCCTAAATCGTGATTAAAGGATTGGTAGTCTAATTTGACTGGTTTTTGTTTGGCTTGTGTAAATTGATTTTGATCTATATAATTATACTTAAGCATTTGCTGTAAGACTACATTACGTCTAGTTGTACTGCTTTGTAAATTTCGTCTTGGGTTGTAATAATTATTTGCTTTTAGTGTACCCACTAAAGTTGCTGCTTGTGGTAACGATAATTGTGTTGCAGATACATTAAAAAATTTACGTGCTGCGCTTTCTATACCATACGTATTATCAGGAAAAGGTACTGTGTTTAGGTATAGCGTAAGGATTTCTTGTTTAGAGTATATTTTTTCTATTCGTTTTGCGACTATTGCTTCTTTTACTTTGTTTATTATTGTGCTAAAAGCAATATGTTTATCTCTTCCAAATAAGTTTTTTGCTAGTTGTAAGGTTATGGTACTACCACCTCCTGAGGATTGATCCTGAAATAAAATGGTTTTAAAAAAAACACGCATTAGACTTATATTATCGACTCCGTTGTGATCATAAAATCTAACATCTTCTGTAGCTATTAGTGCGTCTAAAAGGTGTTTAGGAAACTGATTATAGGTTAAGGGTTGCCTATCGTAGATATAATATTTACCTATTAACTTACTGTCTTTATCTAATATTTGGGTTGCTTCTGCTTGTCTTAAATTTGTTAATTGAGAGGTATTTGGTAGTTTACCAAATGCACCCAAATAGATACTAATGTAAAAAACGACAGCAAAAAGTACAGCTGCAACCATTGCTATTGAAGCCCTTTTAACCCATTTATTTTTAAATAACACGTGTAGTTTTTGTTGTATCATGAGCTGTTATAACGCTAAAGTGTTGGTTTTATTTGTTTACAAAATTATTTAAATAATTCTGTTTTTTTATTATTTAATTGTTTTACTGGTATTACTTACTAGCTATTTTAAAAAGTTAAATAACATTGGAAAGCGGACTAAACTTTGCGGATTATTGCGATAAGGATTGAAACGGTATCCTTTTTTGAGGCACGAAAAAAAGATTTAGTGTAAAGCCTGGTTGCTTTTGGCTTTTTTTGCCAAAAGCAAATTGCCCAAAGCTTTGTTAACCATTTTGAGAAAAAAAACCCAAACGAGAGGTTTGGGTTTAAGTGATATATTTTATTCTTCTTCGCCTAGATTATCGTAATCATAATCTGGATACAGGAAGTGATTGTAAGGAAAACGTGTGACGTGTATGTCTCTAACCTCATCATAAACGCGCTTTTTAAAGTCTTCTAGATTACGTTTGTTTAATGCTGATATAAATAATGCGTTGTCCTCTCCTACGCGATTCATCCAAGTCTTTTTCCACTCGGCAAGACTGTAATGTTCTTCGGTGCGTTGGGCAATTAAATCGGTCTCGTCAAAAGGTTTTGCTTGGTAAGCATCAATCTTATTAAAGACCATGATTATTGGTTTGTCTGCACTTTTAATTTCGCCTAAAACTTTATTTACAGATTCGATATGGTCTTCAAAATTTGGATGAGAGATATCGACTACGTGCAATAGTAAATCTGCTTCTCTAACCTCATCCAATGTACTTTTAAAACTGTCTACTAATTGGGTTGGTAACTTGCGTATAAATCCAACGGTATCTGTTAATAAAAATGGTAGGTTTTGGATGACTACTTTTCTAACGGTAGTGTCTAGGGTTGCAAAAAGTTTATTTTCGGCAAAGACCTCTGACTTACTAACGGTATTCATTAAAGTAGATTTACCAACGTTGGTGTATCCAACTAGTGCAACGCGTACCATTTGTCCACGATTACCACGTTGGACAGACATTTGCTTATCTATAGTTTTAATTTTGTCTTTTAATAAGGATATCCTGTCACGTACGATACGTCTATCTGTTTCGATTTCGGTTTCTCCAGGTCCACGCATACCAATACCACCTTTTTGGCGCTCAAGGTGTGTCCACATACCTCTAAGTCTTGGTAATAGGTACTCGCATTGTGCCAACTCGACTTGTGTTCTGGCATAACTTGTTTGTGCACGTTGTGCAAAAATGTCTAATATTAAATTGGTACGATCTAAAACTTTTACATTTAAAATCTTACTTATATTACGCTCTTGAGATGAGGATAACTCGTCATCAAAAATTGCTGTGGTTATATTATTATCTTCTATATATAACCTAACTTCTTCCATTTTACCTGTTCCAATGTATGTTTTTGGATTAGGCATTTCCATTTTTTGGGTGAAGCGTTTTTTAACTTCTCCACCTGCAGTGAACGTCAAAAATTCAAGCTCGTCAAGATACTCTTTCGATTTCTCTTCGTTTTGCTCTTTAGTAACGACACCAATTAATACTGCTTTTTCAAGCTCTATATCTTTTTTTTCTAACATATAATAATTTATACTACAAAGTTACATAATTGTATCCATAATAAAATCGCTATTTTTAGCTCTCTAAATTTACAACATTGAATTTTAATTTTTTTAAATCAAAAGCAAATAAACAGACCATAGCTTTTTATAATATCGAAAATTTATTTGATATTTATAAAGATGACTTAACACGTGATACTGATTTTAATCCAACATCCGAAAAGCGTTGGACCATTAAAAGATACAATAATAAATTAAGAAAAATTGGTTATGCTATATCTAATATTGGCAGAAAAGAAACCAACTCTCATCCAGCAATTATTGGTCTAGCCGAAATTGAAAACGAAGCTGTATTAAAGGATTTAATAACCTCTAAACATTTAAAGGAATATCCATACCAATTTGTACACTACGATAGTAAAGATGAACGCGGTATTGACGTTGCCTTTATTTACGATACGACTAAATTTAAAGTTACAAACTCTGAAAGCTTTACGTTTAGTTTTACCGAAACTGATGGGTCGCAAGATTATACAAGAGATATTTTATTAGTATCTGGATTATTTTTGGATGAGCCTGTACATTTTTTAGTTAACCATTGGCCTTCTAGACGTACTGGAGATGTAGAAACGGAATACAAACGTATTACAGCATCTTCCAATCTTCAAGCCATTGTTAGTACTTTAAAGGAAAATATAACTGATGCCAAAATTATTATCATGGGAGATTTTAATGATGATCCTACAAGTAATAGTATTGAACAATTAGTGGCTAATCAAGGTTTATTTAATCCAATGGAAACCTTACTATCTATTGACAGAGGGACTACGAGCCATAACTTTGAATGGAATTTATTTGATCAAATTATAATAACGCATAACTTTTTAGAGCGTCAATCTAATACCTTAAGATTTGTAAAAGCAGATATATATGATGCTGACTTTTTAAAACAAATGGATGGTAAATATAAAGGCACACCTTATAGGACTTACGTTGGCAAACGCTACAAAGGTGGTTATAGTGATCATTTTCCGGTATACATGATTTTAAATAAAAAATAGAATTATGTAACGTTTGGCAAAAATCTTGTAAGGTTAAAAATGCACTATGTATTTAACTTTGAGAAAAATAAACGTTACAAGATGGATAATATAATAAGATATGAGGTTGGTAGCAATGCAATACAACACTTACTTACTGTAAGTACTACAATTGAATTATCCTATCAGTATTTAAAATCTGAGACCAAAAATGAAATGGTTAAATCTTGGATAGATAATAAACTTAGCTATCTAAAAGCTTTTAAACAGCAGTCTTTATCCATATTAAACACAGTAAATATCCAACAATCAAACAAGCCTAATGTATTGTTAAAGCTTAATATGTTATGGTATAAAATAAAACGTAAGTTTTATAAAAACGATAGTCAGCTTATTATTAATGAGTGTTTGAAACTTAACGCTTATTTTTTAAGTGAAGTTAACAAGGAAATTAAATCAGGTATCTTATCTAAACCTGCTTACACTTTATTAAACACGTTAAAAAACGAACTTTTAATAACTAAACAAGAGTTTTACATCTCTAAATTAAAACTTAGCTAAATCTAAGTTGCTTTAATTTATTTTTAAACATTATTGCAGCGCTTGTATAACCACCTTCTGTACCATCCACAAAATGGATGTGCTTTTCCTCTCTATCTTCAATATAACAAGACATTATGGATGCATGTGTAGTATGTAAACCATAAATAATTTTTTTATTAGACTCCAAATCATCCAAGAGTATTTGCAAACGCTTAATTTGCTTGTCATTACCTGATATTACTGTATTAATTGATCCGTCTAACATTATTGTATCTGATAATTGACTAACGCGATAAATGTATAATTTTCCAGCTTTAAAAAACTTAAAGTAGTATTTACCAAACACTGTAATTAACCAATTATTAATTAGATACTGTGATTGGTTTTTACCAACTTTAACGTACATCTCTTTACGGATCTTTTCTAGCGTAGTGTTCAATTTTAATTTTAAGGTAGTAATTGGATTTCGATTGTCTAAATCACCAAAAATGTAGTTAATCTCATTCATTATTGTGCCATAAATCTCAGCTTGCTTTTTTTCGTCATCGCAATTAACAAGAAGGCAAATTACTTTTTTATGTTGTTCATTTGGATAGATCTCGTCCCATCTACACTCCATACCTTCCAAATTTAACGCAATGTTTTTATCTTTAATGTTTGCTGTATTATCAAAGCTTTGTTTAATATAATTTTCAGCAAATTTTATTCCGTTACCTAAAACTACAGGTGTTGTAAGGTACTTGTTATGTCTTAATTTAGTAATCCTTAATGTAACCTTGTTATTATATACCTCTTCTACCTGAAGGTGTCCAACTCTAAGATTTAATTTTAAGGTATTAGTTATATGCTGACTATAATTATTTAAAGCAGTCATAACTGGTGTTAATAAAACATCAGGAATAATAAAAGTAGAACCATCACCTCCAAAAAAGTACGGAATTTGGATTTTTTTATCAATACCTTTTATAGTATTTAAAACAGTAATAATACTTCCTGTTGCACATAAATTAACATCGTTATGCAAACCATTAGCAACTGCCTCTGTGGAGTTTTTTATATCTGTTACTACAATAGTCCAATTTTTAGGCACACTAGAAAACAAACTTTCATCCTTTAAAAGCTCGGTTAAAGGTAATTTGTTTTTAAAAATACTTTTATAAAAATTAATATCGTCTTTCATGTGTACGTAAAGTATTCTGTAAATAACACTTAGCCAACAAAGGTAATCCATTAATGAATATAAAAATCATGCATTTTGGAAATCATATAACAACTTGGCAAAATTATGTAACAGTTAAACTAGAGTCCTAATTTACCTTTGTCTTATAATATTAATACTACTTGAAAGCTTCTTTAAGAATATTTTCATATTCTGATCTTGGTTGGTTATAAAAATAGTTAGTAGAGTAGTATTTATTTTAAACCAATACATATGAAACCTAATAAACTCCTTTTAATAGTTACAATAATTTGTATTACACCATTATTAATAATGTCTACTAATAATGAGGTAGAAATTGTAAGTCATTTAGAACCCGTTAAAAATACAAAAACAACTAAAAACAACACTTTAGATTTAGAAATTGGTGACCAATATTTTGACATAAAAATAAAAGTACCACATTTTAAAGTAGCTTCAAACGCGAATCAAAATGTAGTTATTAGTACTGCCAACCACAGCTTTATTTTGGACCAAAAAGCAACCACAAACACCACTAAATATACAGTGCCTAATGTTGCTAAAATCACTAACATTATTATTAAAAAGTAAATTGCATAGATTAGTTTATTAATAAGTATTATCTTTATTTTGCAACTAAATTTTTAATATGACCTTGTTTTTTAAATTCGATTTTAATGCCATTTGTCAAATTGTTTTAGAACAAACTTTAAAGGACAATGACATAAAATATAAGCACGTTGGATTTGGAGAAATCGAAGTGTTAGAAAAACTAACCACCGACAAACAAGCCACATTACAATTTGCTTTAGATAAGTACCAAATAGAAATTGTTGAAAACCAGAAAAGCATTTTAGTACAAAAAATTAAGGATACTATTATTGATATGGTTTTTAATGAAGACACTGTGGTAAATGTTAAAAGCTCAGTTTATTTAGCAGATACCTTAGGTCATAGTTATGGCTATTTATCTAACTTATTCTCGGAAGTAACTTATACTTCTATTGAAAACTTTATAATTCTTCAAAAAATAGAATACGCCAAACAACTTGTAATTAAACAAGATTTAAGTTTAACCGAAATTGCTTTTAGGTTAAACTATTCTAGCGTTGCACATTTAAGTACTCAGTTTAAAAATACAACAGGAATTACACCTTCTGCATTCCAAAGGATAATTGCTAAAAGAAGAGAATTTAACCAACAAAACAACCAAGAATAGTATGCAAGAGGATTATATAAATATAACATTAGCAGATGATGATGAAGATGACAGATTGTTTTTTACAGATGCTTTTGACGAGATTAAAATAACAACTAGAGTTAAAATATTTAACGATGGTGTCTATTTAATGGATTACTTAAATAGTGATGATGCCACCTTACCTAATGTCCTATTTTTAGATTTAAACATGCCAAGAAAATCTGGACTAGAATGTTTGAAAGAAATCAAACAAAATACTAAGTTTAAAGACATTGCAATTGCAATCTATTCCACCTCAGCTTCCGAAGAAGATATAGAAAACACGTTTATACAAGGTGCAAATATTTATATAAAAAAGCCAAGTGATTTTAAAACATTAAAAAAAGTGTTGTCAGAAGTGGTGACAATTAATTGGCAATACCATACTAATAGCATGAATAAAGACAACTTTTTACTTCGTTTTTAATATATGATTAAAACACTTTCAAATAATATTTCGTTTTTAAGAACAACGCTTTACATAAGTGCATTTGTAATCTTGGTTGTTGGTGCATTAACCTACAGAAGTATTACGGAAGTAACAAAATCTTCCGAGTTAATCACGCACACCTACAAGGTAAATGTGGAGCTTGAACAGATTTTATCAAACCTTAAAGATGCAGAAACTGGACAGCGTGGCTATATTATTACCAAAGACTCTGTTTTTTTAGAACCTTATATTTCTGGAAGAAGCAAAATAAATAACAGCTTTGCAGAGCTAAAGGTTTTAACTAAAGACGACACTATACTTAAAGAAAGCCTAATTGAGGTAAACACGTTAATTAATAAACGGTTATTAGCCTTTCAAACGTCTTACAGATCATTGCCAAAAGGAGATATTGAAGACCCTAATTTTATTGAGAATTTTAGAAATGGTAGAGCTTTAATGGACTCTATTAGAGACAATATTAAAGGCATTATAAAATTACAAAACAATTTACTTAAACAACGTCGTAGCGAATATGAAAGTGATTTAATGGCAACTCCATTACTATTATTTTCATTATTACTATGTTCATTAATCTTAATGTATCTTGCGTATAATAGTATTTATAAAAATATAAAACGCCTAAAAGCAACTAACGAAGAATTAGAGATTTTTAAAGAATCTACTAATCAATCCGAAATTGTTAGTAAACATGGTAGCTGGACTTACAATGTTAAAAAAGATGAATTTACATATTCCGACAATTTATACCGATTATTAGGTGAGCAACCTCAATCTTTTGAGCCTACCAACGAAAACTTTTTGACTTACGTCCATCCCGATGACATCGAAAAGCTAAACATGCAAGTCAAAGAGATGAAAGAAAATGTAGAGCTACCTTACATTTACTATCGTGTAGTCCACAAAAATGGTAATATTAAACATTTAAAAGCCTACGGAAAGTCTGTTGTAAATGAAGATGACGAAACAGTATTGCTAGGTACTACTGCAGATATTACAGATGAAATTAATAATCTTAGAATATTAGAAGAACGTAATGCTGAGTTAGAACGTAATAATAAAGAATTATCATCTTTTAACTATGTAGCTAGTCATGATTTACAAGAACCACTTAGAAAAATACAAACGTTTTTATCTAGATTAGAAGACGAAGAAAGAGATAAGCTTTCTGAAAAAGGAAACAAATATATTGATCGTATACAAAACGCTGCTACTAGAATGCGCTTGTTAATTGATGATTTATTGCAATTTTCAAGATCAAATAAAGCAGACAAGGTATTTGAAGAGTCCAATATTAACCTACTATTAGAAGCTGCAAAACAAGATTTAGCAGAAGTTATTTCAGCTGAAAATGCTGTTATAACCTCAGACACATTCCCTTCAATAAAGGTAATACCTTTTCAAATTCAGCAATTATTTGTAAACCTATTAGGTAATGCTATCAAATATAAATTAGATGGTAAAATACCAAAAATTAATATTACGCATCAAATTGTAGAAGCAGATGGAGAAGACAGTATTGTAAAACCTAAATACTCTCACTACCATAAAATAACATTTACAGATAATGGGATAGGTTTTGACAATCAATATGCAGAGCAAATATTTGTACTATTTAGCAGACTGCATAATAAGGATCAATATTCTGGTACTGGAATAGGCTTATCTATTTGTAAAAAAATAATAGAAAACCACAAAGGATATATTACTGCTAGTGGACAACCAGAAAAAGGATCTGTATTTACAGTATACTTACCCATGGAATAGCCAGAAACAATCTTTATAATATTAAAACCTTACCAACGTAAGGTTTTTTTTATGTCAAATTTCTAGCTAAAAATTGAAATCATATAACCATCCATTAAAATGATGTAACACCAAATGCTTTGTTATATCTCATCTTTGCAATGTAATTATAGACCAAATTATTTTAAAATGATAATTCTATAAACAAAACAAAAAATGATGTAACATAAAATTTTGAACTCGGTTGCATCTTTGTAATATCAAATGGAAGAAATGAAAAATGAAATATTTTAAAAACAGAAAGATTACAGTACTATTTATGTTTGTTGTAATCATGATTGGGATAAGCTTTAATTCTTGCGATGAATTAATAAAAAATAAAAATTCAGAAAATCAAAAATCAGAATTAACAAATCAAGCAATTAATAAAAACAAAAATGAAGCTAAATTATTACTAATGCTATCTAAGGACAATCAAGATGTAATAAACCTTAGTAAAGCTTTACAAGAAGTAATAAATAAAGACAGCATTATAGATTTAGCAAAAAAAATAGAGCAAACACATGTAGAGTTTGCAGAGGATTTACAAGAAGTGGCTACAGACAAATTAATATCAATACCAAATTACGCTGAGTCACCATTAAACAAAACTACAGTAAGCCTAACAGAAAAAGACAAGTTTAAAGTGCTAAACAAACTTAAATCTATAATTGACAATCAATTATTTATATTAAATAAACTATCAGAAACATCAAACAGTAAAGACTTTAAAACATTAATTGTTAAAGCTGATTCTAAAATAAATGACAGCTTAAATAAGACAAAAAATATTTTAAATGTATTAAATACTAACAGCTAATTTAAAAAACTATGAAAAAATTAATACTTACCCTAGCCATAATAACATCAACACTATTTTCTGTAAACGCAGCAGAGTTAGATGTATTAGACACACAATTATTTGACAACAATACGCCAATTATAAATAAAGATCCAGAAAAGAAAAAGGTTGCAAAAACTAAAATTTACCAATGGACAGTAAAAACATCATCAGACGTATTTACAGGTACAGCAGATAGTTTAGAAGACGCTAATAGCCAAATAGCTATGTTAACACAGGCTTCAAAAATTTTAGAAAAAGAGATTTCTAGTATTTATCTAAATAGTGCCAAAAACTCAGACCGTATTTATACTTGGGGAGTTGTAACTGATCGTGGGTTTGCAACTGGAGTAGCAACATCTTTAGATCAAGCACACCAAATGGTACAACTTATGGGTGAGACTGAGGTTTCTAAATCAAAAATAATCGAATCATTCAAATCAAGTAAATAATAACAACTAAATTTTATATCATGAGAGGACTACTTTATATCATAGCAGTAATACTTGTAATAGGTTGGGCTTTAGGCTTTTTTATCTATAGTGCAAGTGGATTAATACACATATTATTAGTAATCGCAGTAATTGCAATATTACTAAGGCTAATTGGTGGACGAGGCGTATAACCAAAGCTTAATTAATCAATAAAAATTAATATATAAACTAACAATAATAGAATGAAAAAATTAATATTATCAGCAATAGTAGTAACCATCACAGCCTTTACAGTAAGTGCTCAAGACATTTCAAAAAATGCTTTAGGTTTAAGATTAGGAGATAATGATGGCTTAGGTGCAGAAATCTCTTACCAAAGACACCTAAACGATAATAATAGACTGGAATTTGACTTGGGTTGGAGAGACTCAGACAACTTAGATGTTTTTAAGTTAGTAGGTTTATACCAATGGGTAATGCCTCTGGACGAAAGCTTTAATTGGTACGTAGGTGCTGGTGCAGGAGTTGGATCTTATGACTCTGGTAACAACGACGGAACTTTTGCTTTAGTTGCAGGAGATATTGGTATCGAGTATAATTTTAATATCCCTTTACAACTATCATTAGACTTTAGACCAGAACTAGGATTTGATGACAACTATAGCGATGATGTAGACTTTGATATCGCATTAGGAGTAAGATACAGATTCTAAAAAAAATTAAATAACACAACAAAAACAAAACATTATGAAAACGACAAAAAATAATCAAGACTTAGTAAATTCATTACAAGAATTATTACAAAAAAATTACGATGCAGAAGCTGGTTACAAACAAGTAATGACCAAAGCGCAAAGCGAGCCTTTAAAAAATTGGTTACAACAAAAAGCGTTGCAACGTAATACATTTGCAACAGAATTAGATTTTCAAATTAGAAAACATAATGCAGAGCCTAAAGCTTCTGGGACAATCAAAGGAGATTTACATAGAGGATGGATTAATGTAAAATCTACCCTAACCACAGATACTGATGAAGCCTTAATGGAAGAATGTATTAGAGGTGAAAAAGCTAGTGTTAAAGAATACGAAGATCAGTTAGGAAACTTTGATTCGGATACAGAAATCAAAACTATTGTGCAATCACAATTAACAACTGTAAAATCTGCCTTAACCACAGTAAAAAGACTAGAAGATATCATAGGATAATCTAGCTTTATATAACCCATCATTAAAACCAAAAATTATGAAAAAACTAATTTATACAGTATTGACTTTAGCTGTATTAACCACTTCTTTTATGGCTTGTAGAGAGCAATCAGAAAAAGAAGAAGTTATACAGGAGATGAAAGACGACGACGCAAAGATGAAAGTCAAAGACGATAAAATCAAGATGGAAACCGAAGATAAAAAGGTGAAAATTACTGATGACGAAATTAAAACCAAAGAAAAATCATAAAACATATAGCCATGAAAAAATTATCATATACCTTTCTAGTCATGTTTTGTTTAGCCATAACGCTATCAGGATGTAGAGAAGAGACCACAGGAGAAAAAGTTGAAGACGCTGTTGAGAGTGCAGCAGATGATGTAGAAGATGCAGTAGACTAAATCTCATAATTCAAATAATACAAATATAAGGCTCGCAAATCGTGAGCCTTTTTTATAAACTAATAGCAAATGACAACACAAAATAAAGGAAGAGGTATTAAAAAGAAACGGTATATAATACCAATAACTATCCTTGTCATATTAATTGCATTTAGGTTATACTTACCAATACTAGTAAAAAATAACGTCAATAAAGTACTAGCAGATATACCTGGTTATTATGGTCAGGTAGAAGATATTGATATCGCTTTAATTAGAGGTGCCTATGTAATTAATGGCATGTATTTAAATAAAGTAAGCGCTAAAACGCAAGTCCCTTATTTAAAATTTCCTAAAACAGATATTTCCATCGAGTGGAAATCATTATTCACTGGTCACATTGTGAGTGAGATTGTAATGTATAGTCCTGAAATAATATATGTAAAAGAAGACCAAACCAATACCGCTAATGATGCAGACGTGGAGGATTGGACAAAAGCACTAACAGACTTAGTCCCTATTAATATTAACCACCTAACGGTTAATAACGGTAAATTAGCTTACGTAGAGCTTAACACAGAGCCTAACATAGACCTACAATTTAACAATATTAATCTTCAAGCAGACAATTTAAGAAACGTTAAAGAAAATAATCGCATACTACCATCACCTATTACTGCTACAGCAACCTCAATTGGAGAAGGTAAAGTAAAATTAAATGGTAATATTAATATTATAAAAGAAATACCAGACATGGATATTTCCTTTGCTTTGGAAGATGCAGATGTTACAAGTCTAAACCCATTTACAAGACACTATAGTGGTATTGATTTTGAGGAAGGAAAATTTGGGCTTTACAGCGAAATTGCAATAGCAGACGGTTATTTTAAAGGTTATATGAAACCGCTTTTAAAAGACTCTAAATTAATAGGAAAAGACGATGGTGTTCTTGGTGTTATTTGGGAAGGTTTTGTAGGCTTTTTTAAATTTGTTTTAAAAAATCAAAGTACAGATACTATAGCTACCAAAATACCAATGGAAGGTGATTTAAGTAATATACAATCTGGAATATTACCAACAATAGGAGGTATATTTAAAAATGGTTGGATTAGTGCCTTTAAAGGCGAAATTGATGATGACATAGAATTTAAAGACGCTTTTACTGATCAAGATTTAACTAGAAAAGAAAAAAGAGCATTAAAAAAACAAGAACAACAAAAAGAGAAAGAGAAGAAAAATAGTGAAGAAGAAAAATAAATTTAAATTTAAAAAGGAGGCTAAATAGCCTCCTTTTTTTTATACAAATAAGTACTATAATTACTTACCTAACATCAAAAGTTCATTACAAACCACTTCTGTTGTATAACGTTTCATACCATCTTTATCTTCCCAAGTTCTAGTCGTTAGTTTACCATCAATAGCAACTTCTTTTCCTTTTACTACATACTTTTCAATTATATCAGCAGTTTTTCCCCAAGCGACTATTTGGTGCCACTGCGTATCAGTAATTTTTTCGCCCTTTGTGTTTTTATAACTTTCATTAGTAGCTAACGTAAATCTTGCCAACTTTTTACCAGATTCTAAATTAATAATTTCTGGATCTTGACCAAGGTTTCCAATTAACTGTACTTTGTTTCTTAACGTATTCATAAGATAAGGTTTTTAAAAAAGCCAAACTTCATTAGTTCCATTTGACACTGCAAAGATGAAACAACACCCTAATTTTATTCGGTAGTTACGCATTTAATGTCGGTTGTAAACGTTTGTTGTCGTTTGTAAACGGAAAAACTGTATCTTAGCTAACTAATAAACAAGCAATTAAATAAAGTTTTGCCAAATTAAAAAATACAAGTAAAAAACTTTAAAGACACTAAAATCTAATGATTGTCAACATTGAAACCAAAAGATTACTACTGCGTGAATTAAGAGCAACTGATTTAGAAGGTATGTTTGAGCTAGACTCTAATCCAAATGTTCATAGGTATTTAGTAAACAAACCTATTAAAACTAAAGCCGAAGCTAAAAAAATATTAGACAGTGTTAAGCAGCAATATGCAGATCGTGGCATTGGTAGATTTGCTGTTATTGAAAAAGCAGCAGGTGATTTTATTGGTTGGTCTGGTATTAGATTAAACACAGAGTATAACATGAATGGATTTACAAAATACTATGATGTTGGCTATAGATTAATTGAACGATATTGGGGAAAAGGATATGCTACCGAGTCTGGTAAAGCTGCTGTAAATTATGCCTTTAATGTCATGAAACTACCCGAACTTTATGCAACCACTGAAGCTGGTAACCAAGCCTCACATAATGCACTTTTAAAAATAGGATTACACTACGTTAATGATTTTTATTTTGAACATGAAAAATTAAATTTACGTTGGTATAAAATTGAAAACAAATAAATTATGGCTAAAATCTGTCCTGAATGTGGAGACAAAATAGTTGGACGCATAGATAAAAAATTTTGTAGCGATGGTTGTAGGAATGCGTACAACAACAAGGTTAATAAAGATGGTAAAAACTTAATCCGCAACATTAATAATCGATTACGTAAAAATTGGCGCATTTTAGAAAGTCTTAATCCAGAACAAAAAACCAAAACCACAAAAACTAAATTAGAAGCTAAAGGTTTTGATTTTAATTATTTTACAAGCACATACACAACCAAAGCTGGTACTATATATTACTTTGTTTACGACCAAGGCTACCTACCTTTAGATAATGATTTTTATGCTTTAGTAAAACGTCAATAAGCATACTAAATCTATTTCCAGTTATGACCTTTTAATTGCATTGCTGCTTTTAAAATATCCTTTTGGCTAATTTGTCCAACTAATTTTCCGTCTTCTACTATTGGAAAACGTCTACGCTTAGACTCTAAAAATTTAGCTGCAGCATCAAAAACATCTAAATTACCATCAATGGTTTCGACATTTTTAACCATATGCTTTTCTACGCTATTATTTTCAGTAGGCATATTATAATAACGACTATCGCTAATCTGCTTAATACAATCGCCTTCAGATATTATACCTATCAATTCATTTTTATCGTTTACTACTGGTCCTCCAGAAATTTTATACTTAATTAAAGTATCAATAACGTCTTCCACACTTTGCGTGGATTTAAAAGTTATCAAATCTCTAGTCATATAATCACTAACTCTTAACGATTGATTAGTATCTAACTGCTGTCCTTTTCTTGGACCTTCAAAACTTTTAATTCCCATAATTTTAAATTTGTTATTCACTTAAAGTTACTGAATTTTAATCTTTTAACCTAAACCATTAACAAACTAAATAGCTAATATTGAATAAGCTTAACATAAAACTAGGCTTACACAACTACTAAAATCAACCTATTAATAATTAGTTATTTAAGAAAAATACTTCAAAAAAAAATTATAGTTTTGAAACAATTAAAATATTTAAAATGAAAAACATACTTTATCTAGTAATTTTATGCTTTGGTCTAACAGCAAATGCACAAACCAATGACGCATTATCAAAACATTATGAAGCCTATTACAAACAAATGAAGACGCAAGGTGATGTACAAGGTATTATAAATGCCTTAACACACCTTAACCTTTTAAAGCCATCAGAAGCAAGAAAAGACACGTTAGCTTATGTGTATTTAAACGAAGGAAAATTCACTCAAGCTCTAAACACTATTGGTATTGAGCAAAAGTCTACAGACTCTGATATCGCTTTAGAAGTTAAAGCTGTTGCGTTAAAATCTTTAGGTGATTTAAATAAAGCTATTCCTTTTTTTAAAACTATGCATGACAAATCTCCAAACGCTCCTGTAGCTTATGAGATTGCCGAAATTTATTTAAACTTAAACAACCTTACGGAAGCTAAAAAATATATTGATTTAGGTTTAGCGACTGTAAAAGACACCCAAGGAAAAACATTTTACGAAACACAGCAACCCTATGCTGTATCTTTAAAAGCAGGTTTATATTACTTAGATGCTTTAGTATTATTAAATAAAAATAAAGACACAAATATCAGTGCTGCCTTATTAATATTAGAAAAAGCTTTAGCTATTGAGCCTGAATTTAATATGGCATTGATTGCAAAAAACGCATTAACAGCGCAGCAGAACCAACCTAAAAACTAAATTAGTTTTAGTGTATAAAAAAAGCCTTCCTGTTTAAAGGAAGGCTTTTTTTTATATTAGAGTATACTACCAAATTCTTACACGATCTTCTGGTGCGATAAACATTTTATCTCCTTCTTTAATATCAAAAGCCTCATAAAAAGCATCTATATTTAATAAAGGTTGCACAGCTCTTGTCATCCCAGGAGAATGTGGATCTGTTTTAATTCTAGTTTTTAATGCATCATCGCGCATTTTGGTTCTCCAAACGGTTGCCCAAGACATAAAGAAACGTTGTTCTGCTGTAAAACCGTCAATATCTTCTGGTCTTCCATTTTGTTCAAAACTCATTTGTAAAGCATCATAAGCAGCTAAAACACCACCTAAGTCTCCAATGTTTTCACCTAATGTAAAAGCTCCATTAATATTGGTTTCTGGTAATACTTCAATACCTGAATATTGATCAGCTAAAGCTTTTCCTAAACCTTCAAATTGTTTTAAATCTTCATCTGTCCACCAATTGTTAAGATTCCCATCTTTATCATAACGTGATCCTGAATCATCAAAACTATGTGAAATTTCATGTCCAATTACAGCTCCAATTCCTCCATAATTTACAGCATCATCTGCAGTATAATTATAGAAAGGTGGTTGTAAAATAGCTGCTGGAAAAACAATTTCGTTGTAAGCTGGATTAAAATAAGCATTTACTACTTGAGGAGCCATGTACCATTCTGACTTATCAACTGGTTTTCCTAATTTTTGAATATCATCTTTAAAATTCCATGCAGTAGCATTTAAAGAGTTTTGTAAATAAGATCCACCTTCTTCTACACTATTAATCTTTAATTCGGAATAATCTTTCCATTTGTCTGGATAAGCAATCTTAACTTTAGTTGCTTTAAGTTTTTCGATTGCTTTTTGTTTAGTTTCTGGACTCATCCAGTCTAATTTATTTATACGATTCTCAAACGCTAAGATGACATTTTCAATCATTTTTTTAGCTTTCACTTTAGCTTCCGCTGGAAATTTTTTGTCAACATATAATTTACCCAAAGCTTCTCCAACGGTACCGTTTAACGCACCTAAAGCACGTTCTTCCCTTGGACGTTGTGCTTTTGATCCATTCAATTCTTTACCGTAAAACTCCCAGTTAGCAGTTTCAATATCTGTACTTAAATAACCTGCAGCACTATTAAATGTTTGCCACTTTAAGTAAGCTTTCCAGTCGCTAACATTACCATCAGCCAATACTTCTTGTAATCTGTTAAAGTAACCTAAATCACCTATGATAACGGTATCTAATTGTTTTACACCTATACCAGAAATAAAGTTTTTCCAATTAACTGCAGGCACCATTTTTTGAACCTCTGCAATTGATCTTGGATTGTAACGTTTACGAGCGTCACGACGATCTACCTTATCCATTTTAGCTTCTTCTAATCTTGTTTCGAAAGCTAAAATTTGTTCTGCTTGTGTTTTAGCTGTTGCTTCATCATCACCCAAATATTGAAACATTCTAGTGATATGTGCTACATACTTTTCTCTTTTTTCTTTTGAGTCGGCATCATCCTTAATGTAGTAATCTCTGTCTGGTAAACCTGTACTTCCTCCTCCTAAATAAGCAACGTTACGGTTACTATCTTTAGGATCAGATCCTACACCAAATCCGTAAAGACCACCTCCACCTTGAGGCTCCATTTCGATCATGTAAGCTTGTAAGTCTTCGATGTTTTTTATAGCTTCAATTTTAGCTAAATATGGTTTTACTGGCTCAATACCTAACTTATTACGACCAATAGTGTCCATAATAGTTTGGTAAAAATAAACAGCCTTTTCTTGGTCAGAACCTGGTAATACTTTAATGTTTTCAAGATCTTTATTATCAGACATTGCTGCTTTTAAAATTGCCAAAGCGTCAGCATCTGTTTTTTTACGCAATTCTTGGAAACTTCCCCAAGTAGCTTGATCATCCGGAATCTCGTTATTGTCTAACCATTTTCCGTTTACATATCTAAAGAAATCTTCTTTAGGTTGTGTTGATTTGTCCATGTAATCTAAATTGATTCCTGGAACGACTTCTAATTTTGCAGTTGGTTCCGCTGGCTTATCTTCTTTACATCCCATGATGGTTAAGCAGCCAACTATACCAATTACAGTTGATTTTTTTAGGTTGATTTTCATTTTTTTGATAGTGTTTATATTACGCGTATAATAATTGTTTAAGGTATAAAAAACGCGCCTACTAGCTGGTAGTAAGGCGCGTTTTTTAAGTTTAAATTAACTTTTAATTAACAATTAGCTTTTTAGTTATTCTGCCAACATTAGTCTGTAAATTTAAAAAATAAACTCCTGTTGAAAAGCTACTTAAATCCAATTGATACAAATTATTATTAGTTTTAGCTTCTAATTTATTATAAATTAATTTCCCTGTAAGGTCATAAACCGCAACATCAAAACTTTGATTAGAAAGAGTTTTAATATTGAATAAGCCTTTTGATGGATTTGGATACACCATAAAATTGTTAGTTTCAAACTGGTCAACACTTAAATTATCGGTTCCTCTGATCACAAAATTATCAATGATAACACCTTCTTCCTGAACAGCTTGATCAGACTGAAATACAAACCTAAACATAATACTAGTCTCTGCATTTAATGCTGTTAAATCATAGCTATACTCTGACATTGTAGCAGATTGTGCATCTGTTCCAGACCATTGAGACCCAATACAGTTAAAACACGTATTATTTTCGCCTTGTGCAGTATCATTATTGTACCAATTTGGATCTGTTGCTGTACCTAAAACAGTCCAGTTTAATCCTTGATCAATGGAGTACTCCATATATAATAGATCCCAATCATCTTCAAGCTGAAAAGCCATATCAAATTTAACCTCAGGACTTAATAAAGTTGTTAAATCAAAGCATTGCGACACTAAATAACTTTTTACATTGTTATCATAATCTCCTACTAAGTTTGTACCATATACTTGATTAGACAAATCTGAAGACGGGTTGTTTAAGACTGCTCCTGTTGGAACACCTCGTTGCCAATATTGTGTTGCTGCGCTTTCGTCAATAACTAATAGTGCTTCTTCAGGTGTTTCAAATGTATTTACCACTTGTGTTACACCACTATCATTAACATAAATAACTTTTTCTTCAGAGTCATTATTACTTGCATAAGCATCACCAGCAATAGTTGATGATACTTTAAATGTATAAATTCCTTTAGGTAAATTTAATACTGGTAAATCCACTAAAGTTGATGTTTCCGACAGTAAATTACCTGTCCAATTATAAACATTAGAAACACCATCGATTAAGTAATTAAAATCTACAGATGTTATAGGACTTAACCCATTGTTTTTAATTTCTACTTGAGGTACAATATTAGCATTACAATCTACAGCTGCACTAATACCATTAAGCGCTACCAATTTAACATCTGTAGCTGCCAATTCGGTTGGAATACTAGATTGCCATATACCTCTACCGTAAGTAGCTGCAGTAATTTTATCATCTAAAACATTAATTTCTACATCAGTTACAGCAACATTAGGTAAATCGTTGTTAAATAAATCCCATGTTAAAGTATCATCATCATATCTATAAACGCCTAAACTTGTGCCTAAAAACAATGGGTTTTTAGAATGTAATCCTTGATGTTTTATACTATTTTTAGTTACTGTTGGTAAACCACTTGTTATGTCGGTAAAATTGTTTCCGCCATCAACTGATTTTAAAACTTGACCGAAAAATCCTGAGGTAGTAACGTATACTATCGTGTTATCAGAATTATTAACTTCAACAGAGGTTATATTAGAACTAAAAGAAGCAACATTTGTAAAAGAAACTCCTCCATTAATACTTTTTCTTAATGAAGCATTTATAACAACATAGATATTATCTGGATTTATTGGATCGATCTCTATAGCATCAATATTAGAACCAAACGAAGACGACACTGCTACCCAATTATTACCTACTAATTTATATAATGAATTAAAACCAGAATACAGCTCACTATTAACACTCATAGCCAAAGGTGTAATCCAATTACCCTCTTCTCCAGCAGGAGAACCTACACTACCTGTTATTGCACCACCTGCATTTGAGGATATATATAATCCGCCTCCATTTTGCGTAAATCCATAATAATTATTGGAGTTTGCAGGATCAATTGCAGTATCCATACCATCTGCTCCATAATAATTTTGCCACTGTCCATTATTAAAAGCATGACCACCATTATCTTGTAATCCACCAACCATTTTATTAGAGCTTTGTTTTGATACTGCTACTCTATAAAACTGACTGATTTGCATTCCTGCTGTTAAGTCTGTAAAACTTATTCCTTTATTTTGAGATTTGTAAAAACCACCATCTGTTCCTGCATATAAGTCACCATTAAAAAATCTTAAAAAATGAATGTCTGCATGAGAATAAGAGGATGAAAATGGTGCATTCCAATTATTAATTTTTGTGAAATTAGTTTGACTTCCGGTAACATTACCTTTCCAAATATTTAGGACTCCTGTATAAATTTCGTTTTCATCTGTGTCCGAAACTGCAAAAGCAAGATCGTACCAAGACTGCGTAGATTCAAAAATATCACCATTATTAGCCAATGAAGCTACTTGAGTAAAATTAACACCAGCATTTGATGATTTATAAACACCTCTAAAACCATAGCTATTATCCGACAGCAAAACATAGACCACGTCAGGATTTGCAGGTGTTACATCTATAACCATTCTAGAAATACCATTAAAAGGTAATCCTCCAGTAACCAATGTAAACGATTCTCCGCCATCAACAGATTTATAAAACCTGTTGCTAGTTACTGCGTATAAAGTATTTGGATCTGTTGGCTTAATTTTTATGTCTTTAATATTTAATCCTACAGTGCCATTAGAAGCGCTAGACGTATTAAGATTGCTCCAATTTACACCTCCATCAATAGTTTTATAAACACCATTACTTGTAGCTACCCATAACATATTAGAGTTTGTTGGATTGATATAAATATCATTCATAGAGTTTGGTGAGTTTCCAGGATTTAACCCTGTAGTATTCCACGTTAATCCACCATCTATAGATTTCATGACACCTACACTAAAAGAATCTCCTGCGTCATCATCTCCTGTAGCGATATAAATAATATCACTATTATTGCTATCAATAGCAATTCCCGAAACTCCGATTTGAGGTAAATCATCTGTTGTGGTAATCCACGACAAACCAGAATCAATAGATTTCCATAAACCTCCAGCAGGTGCTCCTGCATAAATTGTTGTAGGTATATTTGGATCTTGCACTACAACATTTATTCTACCTTGTCCAGAAGACCAAGATCCAGTATTAGAATGCGTAAAAGGACCAACAGGTTGCCAATCACTCTCATCAACCATTATATTGCTACTTTTTAAGTTGCTTTTTGAATTTACAACGTCTAAATATGTATTCCATAACTCCAAAGATGTTGGAAGTGTACCGTCTGGTTTCACATAATTTGACCAATACGTTTCCCATCTTTTAAATGGTTTATAACCACTCCCTTTTTGATTAGGATCTCTAGTTTTCCAATAGGTATTAAAGGCGTCAACTATATCCTGAAATTTTGCAGGTTTTGATTTATCGCTTGACGTTTGCTTAAGACTACTCATCCATGGAGCATCTTGATTAAATTGAGCAAAAGTTAAAGTACTAAAAAGCACAAAAACTAAGAGTAACATTTTTTTCATTTTTCTAACATTTTAAAATCAAAAATAGAAGTTTTTTATTTAACTACTGATGTATTAACAAAAAACATCGACAAAATACATTCTTTTTTAAGTATTTAGTAGTTTTTTAATAATTTTAACTTTAAAATGCTATCTGATGCCTTTTTTAAATTTGTCACTTCACTTACATTATCATTTGGAATTGCTATTGACAAGACATAATGTTTAACTTTCCACACATCGCCAACTTTTTCAACAATTCCAGATCCTCTGCAAATTTCCATTTGTGTATCTAATAATTCATCAAACCACGCTAATTTTTGATTTTCATACACATAAACATTTCTTGATATTGTAGTAAAACTCCATGCTTTTCCTTTATCAAAATAAGGTTTAGCAAATGCCTTGAATTGATTGTTTTGCCAATTTTCGGTTGCATCTGTACCTATAAAAACGCCATCTGTTGTCATTAAATTAAAATAAGCATCAAAATTAGCTTCTGCAGCAGCTTTATGCCAAGCTTCCAAACTGCAATTTATATCTTCTTTTTGCTTTACAACATCCACTTGCACTTCTGCTACTTTACAAGAAAACAATAGGGTAAGACCTATTAGACAAAAAAATACGTATTTCATTTTAATAAGGCTTTATAATAGTTTGACTATCTTTTTCTATCTTTTTGTTTATCTGAAGGTTTAAATTAGAAAGCGCAACAAACACTTGTTGTATTGCCAATAACTTATCTTTTTTTGAACTTGTATTTAAACTTTCAATTTCTTGAAACTTAAAAAGCATGGTTTTTAAAACCAAAACTCTAGCTTTTATAGGCTCAGTATTGATACCTTCAGGTATTGTTTCTTCTAAATCTTTAAGGCTAGAAACAAACAAATCTGTATCTGCATTAAAAAATGAAAAATCAGGAAGTTTGATTTTTTCTATTCCATTAACGACATTCAAGTAAGGTTGCCAATTTGAAATAACCTTATTAGTCTTTGCATCTAAGCCTATGTCTTTATAATTAACTTTAGAAATATCTTTCTTAGTTAATTTTAACGAATCCGTTACAACTGTATTTTGCATTGATTCCTCTTCAGCTGTTATTTCTGTGTTTTCCTTTTTACAAGATGTAAATAACAATACAGTAATTACTAATAATTTTATAAATCTCATGATTAAAACTAAATGTTTGACACACAAATATATTAGATTAAAGAGTTAAATATTATTAAAACTTAAAATTGTTTATTCTGACCACTTTTATAATTTTTTTATTAATAAATCTTTAAAATGTTATTACTTTTGAGCGCATATTTTACACATAATCCAACAAAATGAGCGAAAAAATATTAATTATTGGAGCAGGAGGACAAATAGGTTCAGAATTAACCTACAAACTTAGAGCTATACATGGTGATGCTAATGTTATTGCAAGTGATTTAAATTACAATAACCTAGATTTAGTCAATTCTGGTACATTTGAGATTATCGATGCTATGGATTATGCATCCATTAAAATATGTTGTGAAAAACATAATATTGATACCATTTACCTAATGGCAGCTTTATTAAGTGCTACAGGAGAAAAGTATCCAATGAAAGCTTGGGATTTAAACATGCAATCACTTTTTCATGTATTAAATTTAGCTAAAGCTAAAGCTATAAAAAAAGTATTTTGGCCTTCTAGTATTGCTGTATTTGGACCTACTACTCCAACAGAAAACACTCCTCAATATACTGTCATGGAACCAACTACTGTTTACGGAATCACCAAGCAAGTTGGTGAACGTTGGTGTGAATATTATCACGAAAAATATGATGTAGATGTAAGAAGCTTACGTTACCCAGGAATAATTAGCTGGAAAACGCTACCTGGTGGAGGAACAACAGATTATGCTGTAGAAATCTATCATGAAGCTTTAAAAAATAAAAATTACGAGTGTTTTTTAACCGAAAACACAGCGCTTCCAATGATGTACATGGATGATGCTATTAAGGCTACTGTAAATATTATGTCTGCAGATTCTGATAAAATAAAAATTAGATCTTCTTATAATCTTTCTGGAATTAGCTTTACTCCAAAAGAGATTGCAGAGTCTATAAAGAAAGAGATTCCAGAATTTAAAATCAGCTATAAGCCTGATTTTAGACAACAAATTGCAGACTCTTGGCCAAGTAGTATTGATGACACTGAAGCTAGAGAACAATGGGATTGGAAACATCAATTTGATTTGGATGGAATAACCAAAGACATGCTAAGCAATTTAAATAAAAAGTCTTAGCTGTATTAATCAATCTAATTTGTAGATAGTTAAATAAATACCTAAAAAAAGAGTCTCTAATTAAATTTATACTTTATCGAAACAAACGTTTAATTATAATGAAAATAAGGATACATCTGTTATTTATTGTACTAATAGCAAGTCAACTTGCTCAAGCACAATATACTCCTTATTTTGAGAATTTTTCCTTTTCGCAATATGATGCAGGAAACCAAAACTGGGGCGTTTCTAAAGCTGAAAACGGAAAAGTCTATGTTGCAAATAACAATGGTTTACTAGTATATAATGGTTTAAATTGGGAATTAAACACCTTACCCAACAAAACTACAATTCGTTCTGTTTTAGTTGTTAAAGACAAGATATATACTGGCTCGTATGAAGAGTTTGGCTACTGGCAATATAACAACAAAGGAGAACTAATTTATCACTCGTTGTCGCATTTAATTAATCAAAACAAATCACTTAATGAGGAGTTTTGGCAAATTCTAGAACACGATAACAAAATAATATTTAGATCTTTTTTAAACGTCTATGTTTTAGAAAACAATACCATTACAAAAATTGAATCTACTGATACAATCATCTCTTGTTCTGTATCTAACGATACGGTTTATGTTAATACATTAACCAACGGAATATTTACACTAAAAGACAATACCTTAACGCCTTTTTTATTTAGCGATGATCTTGTTGATGCTAAAATTATTGGAATAGCCAACTACCAAAATAGTTTATTAATTACAACTGCTTTAAAAGGAAGCTTTACGTTAATAAACAACAACCTACAACCAACTAAGCTTCCTATTAATGATATAATAAAAAAACATCAACTTAATAGTTTTTTAAAATTAAAAAACGGAAATATGGTGTTTGGAACTATAAAAAATGGAATTTATGTTACAGACTACTTAGGGCAAGTCATATTTAATATTAATAAAGAAAATGGACTAGTTAACAACACCGTTTTAAATATAATAGCAGATAATGATGCTAATATTTGGGTTTGTTTAGACAATGGATTGTCCAAAATAAATTTAAAAAACAACATAACATACTATAATGATGTTTCTGGTAAACTAGGTGCAGTTTACGATGTAATAAAGTATAATGACACCATTTATATTGGTAGCAACACAGGTCTATATTATTTAAACAATCAACATCAATTAATATTTATTGAAGGGTCTCAAGGACAAGTATGGGATCTTAAAGTGATAGATAATCAGTTGTTTTGTGGACATAATGATGGTACTTTTTTAGTAAAAAATAACACCATACAGTTAATATCAAACTTTACAGGAGGTTGGACAATCAAAAAAATACCTGACAACAACAGCTATGTTCAAGGTACTTATGGTGGATTAGTAAAATTTAATAAAACAGAAGAAAGCTGGTCTGCATCCTACTTAGGACAACCAACAATCCCAATAAAATATTTAGAGTTTGAAGACAAAAATAATATTTGGGCTGCACATGCTTACAAAGGTTTAATAAAAGTAAAGTTAAATAACACCTTTGATTCCATTATTGATTATAAGGAATATAACACAAAAGCAACTGCTTCCGACTACAATATTAAAGTCTATAAAATTAAAAACAATATTTGCTTTAAAACCAATGATGGATGGAAAACCTATGAGCCATTGGCTGACAGCATAATTCCATATAAATTTTTAAACGACAAAATAGGTCCTCAATCTGATGTCGTGTCAGAAGACTTAACTAATAACTTATTTTTTAAAAACCACAAAGGCATCATTCAACTTAAAGCCACTAACAACGATAAATTGGTTTTAACTAGAGATTATTATGATGACAGACTAATTGTTGGGTATGAAAACATATCACAAATTAATGACTCTATTTATGCGCTTAACTTAAATAATGGCTTTTTATTACTAAATGCAAACCAAAATTTTACCGTTAAAAAACCAGTTAAACCACTAATCGAAAAAATACAAGTAAACGACGTTAGAGTAAAGATTGACACTTCGGTAATAGAGTTACCAAATAACGGAAAACTAAGCATATCTATAGCCTCTCCAAACTCTAACAATCATTTTTTTGAATACAGTTTAAGCACAAATCCTACTAAATGGGACAAAGTAGATAATGAAAACTTAGTATTGTCCAATATCAAAAATGGAGACTTTTCAATATTATTCAGAACTTCCAATAAAGCAGGCGAAACCTCTCCTGTAAAAACAATAAATCTTCATGTATTACCACCATGGTACAAGTCTAGTACAGGTTTTATAATATACGCATTAGCCTTAATTTTAGCTTTAGGTATAATGTATTTACTTCATAAAAGAAAAATGAAGAAAGAACAAAAACTACTAGAAATAGAATTTAAAAAAGAGCAACAACAGATTTTAAAAGAAAAAAATATTGAAAATGATCGTAAGATTATTAAACTTAAAAATGAATCACTTCAAAACGAAATCAAATTAAAAAGCAAGCAATTAGCAAATACAGCTATTGCATTGGTTAAGAAAAATGAAGCTTTATTAGAAATAAAAAAAGAACTTCAAATTAACGAAGGTCAGTTCCAAAATAAACAAGTAAGTAAACGACTTCAGAAAAAAATTGATCACACAATTGGTCATAAAGACGAATGGGAAATATTTGAATATAACTTTAATCAGGTGCATGAAAAATTCTTCAATCAATTAAAAATTAAACATCCAAAACTATCGCACAAAGACTTAAAATTATGCGCATATATTAAGATGAATTTAGTAACAAAAGAGATTGCTCCTTTAATGAATATTTCTACCAGAGGAATTGAAACACACAGATATCGTTTAAAACGAAAATTAAATTTAAGCTCAGAAGACTCGCTTACAGACTATCTAAACAGCTTCATTTAAACGCATTTTTATCTAAATTATAACATAAATTACTACGTCAATACTACGTCACTATATCGTTTTAGTGTACTATTTACTGATTAATACCATGGTTTATAATACGTCAGCACTAGCTTTGTTAACATTAACTTAACCTTGACGTAATCAAAATGTATTTGCATTTTAAAATTAAAGATAAATAGATAGTAATTTTACTTCACTAACATTCTAAAATAAAAATACATGAAATTAAAACTTAATTTTCTATTCTTCTTTTTATTGAGCATTAGTATTTTAGCTCAAGACAAAACTGTAACAGGAGTTGTTACAAGTGCGGAAGATGGTTTACCCTTACCAAACGTTAATGTTATAGTAAAGGGTACAGCTAAAGGAACAAGTACTGATTTTGATGGTAACTATGCTATCACACTTTCTCAAGGTAATATAGTAGAGTTTAGTTACATTGGTTTTAAAACTAAAAATGTTACTATTGCTAATAATAACGTTATAAATATCGCTTTAGAGGTGGATGCACAATCCTTAGAAGAGGTTGTTGTTATTGGTTATGGTGCACAAAAAAAAGCAGATGTAACAGGAGCTATCACAACAATAAAATCTGAAGACATCCAAAAAACACCCAACAGTAATGTAATGCAATCTTTACAAGGTAAGGTTGCTGGTGTACAGGTAACAAGCGTCGGATCTCCAGGAGATTCGCCTTCTATTAGAATACGTGGTGTTAACTCTTACGCTGCAGGTGGAACACCTCTATTTGTCGTTGACGGAATGTTTTACGACAACATTGACTTTCTAGACAGTAGCCAAATACAAAGTGTATCTGTTTTAAAAGATGCGTCATCAATTGCTATTTTTGGAAGACGTGGTGTTAATGGTGTTATTATCATAGAAACAAATGGTGGTAAATTTGAGAAAAAACCAGAAATCACTTACAGTGGATATACAGGAATACAACATGCACAAAATGTGGTAAAAATGGCTAATGCCGAACAATTTGTAACTATGGCTTACGAGTCTGGATCAGAATCTGATATTCAATTTGTACAAAATGCAATTGAAAGATTTGGTAGAAGCAGAATCAATCCTAACGTACCAAATGTAAACACAGACTGGTATAACGAAGTGTTACGAGACGCGACAATTACAAGTCATAATATTGCTATAAATGGTGGAAGCGAGTCTACATCTTATGGTGTCAATGCAAGTTATTTTTCTCAAGATGGTATCTTAGATATGAAAAACGAATACGAGCGTTTTAATCTTCAATCCAATCTTGATTTTAAAGTTTCAGACAGATTAAAAATTGGCGTAAATTCTATTTTTAGTAATGCTACTAAATATAATCCAGAAAATGGCGCATGGTTTCAAGCCTATTTTGCAGTGCCAATTCTACCAGTTTATGACTATGCAAATACAGACGCATCGCCATTTCCGTTTTCAGACGCTACGCTTTTAGGCTACAGAGGATCTCAAAACCCTTTTCCTTCAATGACCTACAATAACAACCAATTAAAGATTAAAAAAATATTAGCTAGTGTTTATGCAGAGTATGATCTTGTTCCTGACAAGCTTTCTTTTAAAACATCTTATAGCCACGACTACTCTACAATAGCAGAGCGTAATGTAAGGTTACCATATTTTATTTCACAAAACTCACAAAGAGAGACGTCTTCTATAAGAAGAGCAAATCTAACCTACTCTACTCAGTATTGGGACAACACCCTTACTTATAAAGACAACTTTGGTGACCACAGTTTTAAGTTATTAGCTGGATCGTCATATGGTGATGAGCAAACTAATAGTTTTAGCGCTACTGGTAACGACGTACAAGGAATAGATTTAGAAAGTTCTTGGTATTTAAATTTTGCAGATCCAACCTCTTTTGCTAGTCAAGTTAACGAAATTGGAGACCGCTTTTACACTTTAGCATATTTTGGAAGATTAGAGTATAGCTTAAAAGATAAGTACTTGTTAAATGCTACAGTAAGACGTGAAGGTGATGCAAAATTTCCTAAAAAAATATGGGAAACAACACCTGCATTTGGTGTTGGATGGGTTGTCTCTAAAGAAAATTTTATGCAAAATAGTAATGTTATAGATTTTCTTAAATTACGTGCAAGTTGGGGACAATTAGCTAATGGACAATTAGGTGGAAGTGCTGGTACCAGAACAGTATCTCAATTAACAACTGCAATCGATGACACACAAACTAATGGAATTATAAGCTCTAGCAACTTTACAGATTTAGAAAGAGAAATACTAGAAGAAACTAATTTTGGTATTAGTGCAAGGTTATTTAATAGCAAATTAACATTAGAAGCAGATTACTTTATCAGAGACACTAAAAAACTAGTCGTTCCGGTAGATCAAGCAATTGTTAGTAACACTTTATTGGTTAATGCTGGTGAAATGAGAAACCAAGGTCTAGAAATTGCTGCTAATTGGAGCCAAACAATTAATGATAACTGGAGCTTTTCGGTAGGCGGAAACTTTGGAACTTTAGACAATAAGGTAACAAAAATAAACACAGACCAAGGCTATTATGATACTGGTAGTGCAGAATTTAGACAAAGATTAATGGTTGGAGAGCCTGTAAATGCTTTTTATGGATGGGAAATTGACGGAGTCTATCAAAACGAAGCACAAGTAGCTGCAGATCCAACAGCTCAGTATGAGCTTTCAGAAAACAGTAACCAATTAGTACCAGGTGATTTTATTTATAAGGACCAAAATAATGATGGTAAAATTGATGCAGATGACAGAGTGGTGTTAGGGTCATATTTACCTGATTTTACATATGGTGCTAATATGCAAGTAAGCTACAAAAACTTCGATTTTTCTTTTGCAATAGCTGGACAAAGCGGTAATGAAATTTTAAACAGAAAAAGAGGTGAAGTATTATTTACTAATGACACTAACATCGATGCAGATTTTGCCATAAACAGATGGCATGGAGAAGGCACAAGTAATGATTATCCATCTTCTGAAGGTAGAAGAAAAGGTTGGAACCAAAAAATGAGTTCTTTCTTTGTTGAAAATGGATCTTATTTCCGTGTACAAAACATACAACTTGCCTACACTATCCCTTCTAAGTTAATTGATGGTAAAAACTTACCAGAAACTAAAATAACTTTTACAGCAGATCGTCCATTTACATCTTTTAGCTACAATGGATTTAATCCAGAAGTTGCAAATGGTGTAGACAGACAAACATATCCAATCCCAGCAGTTTATACTGTTGGTGTTAATATTAAAATATAAAAATGCTAAAAATGAAAAATTTAAAACAACTTTTAAAGCCACTAGCATTGTTGTTAGTTGCATTTATCACCACAGTATCTTGTAGTGACAAGTTAGAGGAAAATGACGGTCAATTGTCTGCAGATGATTTAGATTTTACTGCATCAGAAGACATGATATTACCATTAATTGGTGCTTATTCTGAAACCTATTCTAGAGGTTGGGAAGATCCATTATTAATAGGCGTAAGAGGTGATGACGTAAACGCTGGTGGTGTCGGAGATGCTCAAGGCGGATTTACTAACGCTGACCTTTACAATTATGATAATGGTTATTGGATGTACAATCAAGTTTGGGAAAACTTTTATGGAGATATTACAGATATCGTAAACTCTGGAGAAACAATACTTAAATATAAAGAGTTTGCTACTGGAGACAATATAAGTTTAGCTGACCAATATATCGCAGAAACTAAAGTATTAAGCGGTTTTCAACACTTACAAATGTCACGTCTTTGGGGAGATATTTTTATTATAACTAACTCTAACGTGTCGACAGACATAGATAATGGTGTAGATACTAAAGAAGACGTTATGCTTTACGTATCAGAACTTATGGATGAAGCCATCCCTTTTTTATCTGACATGAGACCAAACGAAAGAACAGATGTTCCTGGTGGAGTTACTAAATACACAGCCTTAGCCATTAAAGCTTTAGCAAATTTAGAACTTGAAAACTATCAAGCTGTTGCGGATATTACTGCAGAAATTATTAGCTCTAATAAGTTTACTTTATTTCCTGATTTTTATGAATTATTTAAAAAACCAGGAAAACTAAGCAACGAAAGTTTATTTGAATTACAATTTTCAGATTATAACACTGATACAGGTAACACAAACAACCATCTTTATGCACCTTTTGGACCTTCTAGTTGGACACCTGCAGTGCCTACTGCTTCTGGTGGATGGGGTTTTTATGAGCCTAGCTTAAAGTATATTAAATTTATGATAGATAGAGATGACGAAACGCGTCTTGTGACCAGCGTATGTTTTACACCACGTGGTATTGCAGAGATTATGTTAGATCCTAGCTACTCAACTTTACCTAGTTATATAAGTAACACAACTCCAGATGGAGACGTATTTAATGACTACACTAGAGCAATGTTTGCAAGTGGTAAACACTACTTACCATCTAACCAGTTAACTCCTGGAAGAAACGATTATGGGTCTAGTAAAAACTTTAACGTTATAAGATATTCAGAAATATTATTAATGTATGCAGAAGCACTAACTCATGGTGCATCAGGCTCAATTATGACAGCTGATCAAGCAGTAAACATGGTTAGAAATCGTGTAGGAATGAGTCCATTATCTGGAGTAACTACAGATGATGTAATGGATGAAAAATTTGCAGAATTAGGTATGGAATGGGGAATCAGATACTTTGATATGATTAGACTTAATAAGTATGATGAGCTAAGCTACGAAGGTAGGACGTTTACCGCTCAAGACGAGCTTTTACCTTACCCACAAGCACAACTTGACTTACTTCCATTAGAATAATATTAAAATCCTTTAATCATGAAAAATATTAGTAAATATATAGTATCACTAGTTGTATTAGTCTTAATGTCATCTTGTTACGAAGGTATAGACCCATTAACAGAGGTTAATCCTGGACCAGATGCTGGAGCACCAACTGTAAATGTAATTTTTCCAACAGAAGGTACAGCAATTCAAGACATAGCAATTGAAAGCGCAATTGATATTCAGTTTGAAGTTTCGGATGATATCGAAATTCAAATCATCTCTGTTAAAGTAGATGGTAATCAAATTGCAACCTTTAATTCGTTTTTAGACTATCGCAATTTCAATGCAAGTGTACCACATAGCGGAATCACAAGTGGTGAACATACTGTAGAGGTTAGCGCTACAGATATCTCAGGAAACATAACTAGTACATTAGTTAATTTTAGCAAAGAACCTCCTTATTCGCCTTTATTTAATGGAGAGTTTTTCTACATGCCATTTGATGGAACATTTACTGAGCTGGTAACCATTACAGATCCAGCACAAACAGGTAATCCTTCATTTGCAGGAGATAGCTTTTTAGGTACAAACTCTTATAAAGCAACAACAGATTCTTATCTAACATTTCCTTTAGATCAAACCAATTTAGGCAACCAATTTACTGGAGCCTTTTGGTATAAAGTTAATGCTACTCCTGATAGATCTGGAATTTTAACTATTGGAGATGATGAAATAGATAGAAACCAAGGGTTTAGATTATTTAGAGAAGGTAGTGCAACAGAACAACGTATCAAAATAAATATTGGTACAGGAGCTTCTGACAGCTGGAATGATGGAGGCGTAATAGATGTTACTGCTGGAGAGTGGATCCATATTGCATTTACAATTTCGGCAACAGAGAGTGTTATTTATTTTAACGGAGTACCAGTAAACACTATAGCATTATCCAATCCTATAGACTGGACTGGATGTAATGATATTAACATAGGTGCAGGAGGTCCAACATTTAGTTATTGGGATCATTTATCGGATAATAGCGCAATGGACGAGTTAAGGTTATTCAACATAGCAATGACACAAACAGAAATCCAAAACATGATTAATGTGACTAATCCATATACACCAATCTATAATGGCGAAACATTTTACATGCCTTTTGATGGCAGTAATACCGATTTAATTAGCTTACAAACTGCTTCAGAAGTAGGAACACCACAGTCAACATCTGATAGTTATTCTGGAAGCGACGCTTTTACAGCGACAACAGATTCATATTTAACATTCCCTACAAATAATCTTTTTGGTAGCGACCAGTTTAGCACAACCTTTTGGTATAAGGTAAATGCAACACCTGATAGATCCGGAATTTTAACCGTTGGCGATGATGCTGATGACAGAAACCAAGGGTTTAGATTATTTAGAGAAGGTAACGCGACAGAACAACGTATAAAAGTTAATATAGGAACAGGTACTGCTGAAAGTTGGAATGATGGAGGCGTAATAGATGTTACTGCTGGAGAATGGGTACACATAGCCTTAACAGTATCTCCTACTGAAAGTAAAATTTACATCAATGGAGCCGAAACCCTAACATCTGCTCTTGGAGCAAGTATTGATTGGACTGGTTGTACACAAATGGTTATTGGTGCTGGTGGACCAACCTTTGATTATTGGGGACACCTATCTGATAGTAGTCTAATGGACGAATTACGTATATATAACACAACACTTACACAGGCTGAAATACAGTCTATGTTATAATATTTATTAATAGCACCCTTTTTATTTTGATTTAGTTCTCCTATGCTTTAGCTGTATTATGTTTTTAATACAGCTGAGGCAATTAATCTCATAACTCAATGAAAATCCTTCCTAAAAACTTCTCCCTTATCTTTTTAATTTTCATAGTGTTAACAAGCTGTAAAAATAAAAAAGAAACACCTATATCCCATTTTAAACCAGTCCAATTACAATTAACAGATAACCAATTATTAGACACCATACAAAAACAAACGTTTGACTATTTTTGGGAAGCTTCAGACCCAAATTCTGGTTTAGCCAGAGAAAGAGTTCATATGGACAACATCTATCCAACTACTCCAATTAACACAGTAACAACTGGAGGAAGTGGGTTTGGATTAATGGCTATTTTAGTTGGTGTAGAAAGACAGTGGATTACAAGAGAACAAGCACTAGATAGATATATAAAAGCAGTTACTTTTTTAGAAACAGCCGATCGATTTCATGGTGCTTGGCCACATTGGCTTAATGGTGAAACCGGAAAAGTAATTCCCTTTAGCAAAAAAGATAATGGTGGTGATTTAGTAGAAACTTCGTTTTTAATTCAAGGACTTCTAACGGTTTCTGAATATTTTAAAAACGGAAACCAAAAAGAACAACAATTAGTTAACAGAATAGACAAATTGTGGAAAGATGTAGAATGGGATTGGTATACAAAAAACGGAGAAGATATACTATACTGGCATTGGTCACCAGAATATCAGTGGGAAATGAATTTTCCCGTTGGAGGCTACAATGAATGTTTGATTATGTATGTACTAGCAGCTGCTTCGCCAACACATCCAGTCAAAAAATCAGTATATGATAATGGTTGGGCTAAAAAAGGAGACATTGTAACATCAGACAGCATGTACGATATTCCTTTAGTCTTAAATTACTATGAACATGATGACTCACCAATTGGGCCATTATTCTGGGCACACTATTCCTACCTTGGTTTAAACCCTAAAATAATCAAGGATAAATATGCAGACTATTGGCAATTAACAACAAATCATGCTAAGATACATTATCAATATTCTGTTAAAAACCCTAACAAATTTAAAGGCTATGGAGACAGTCTTTGGGGACTAACTTCTAGTTACTCCATGAAAGGATATTCAGGACATAGACCAGGAGCAGATTTAGGAGTCATTAGTCCAACTGCTGCATTATCTTCATTTCCATATACGCCTAAACAAAGTATGCAAATGCTTAGATATATGTATACAAAACAAGATACTTTAATAGGCAAATATGGTCCTTATGATGCTTTTAGTATAGAACACAAATGGTATTTGCCAAGATATTTAGCAATTGATCAAGGACCAATTCCTATAATGATAGAAAACTATAGAACAGGCTTATTTTGGAAACTATTTATGGGTAACAAAGATTTACAAAACGGACTTGCCAAATTGGATGTTAGTCTAAAAAACATAAATTAAAAATGAAAAATATACACTTCATATTAATTACAATAGTCCTATTGTTTTCTTGCGCATCAGATGATGGACCAGGTTACCAAGAGCCTTATATTCCTAACAACAATACTCCAGTTATTGAGCCTTTAACGGATCAAGCCTTGATGGATTTAGTACAAGAAAAAACTTTTAAATACTTCTGGGATTTTGCAAATTCACCGTCAGGAGCAGCTAAGGAACGTTATCATCCCAGTAACCCTTCATTAAACCAAAATGTAGTTACTACAGGAGGTAGTGGTTTTGGATTAATGGCGATTATTATTGGTATTGAAAAAGGCTATATTACAAGAGACCAAGGCGTACAAAGATTAACTACCATACTCGACTTTTTTGAAAATGCAGATCGTTTTCATGGTGCTTGGTCACATTGGATTGATGGTAACTCAGGACAAGTCATCCCTTTTAGTCCTGAGGATAATGGTGGAGACCTAGTAGAAACTGCATTTTTAGCACAAGGACTAATATGTGTCCAAGAATATTTTAAAAATGGATCAACACAAGAACAAACCTTAGCAAACCAAGCAGATACCCTTTGGAAAGGTGTAGAATGGGATTGGTACACGCAAGGTCAAAATAAGCTATATTGGCATTGGAGTCCAACAAACCAATTTGCTTTAAACCTAGAGCTAAAAGGCTATAACGAAACACTAATTGCATTCATACTTGGCGCAGCTTCACCAGAACACAGCATATCAAATTCGGTATATACAGATGGCTGGGCTTCAAATGGAACTATAGTAACTGCAGACACACAATATAATATCCCTACAGTTTTAGATCACGCAGGATCAGGCACTGGACCTTTATTTTGGGCTCATTACTCCTATTTAGGATTAAACCCAACAAATTTATCAGATCAATATGCAAATTATTGGACTTTAAACAAAAATCACACAGACATTAACTACGCTTATTGCGTTGACAATCCTTTAAATTATTTTAAATATGGCACAGATTGTTGGGGTTTAACAGCCAGCTACTCACGTAATGATGATGGTACAATCGGATATTTAGCACATCAACCAGGAAACGATATTGGAGTAATATCTCCAACTGCTGCCATTAGCTCCATACCATATACACCAGAAAAATCTTTAGCAGCAATGCAATTTTTTTATAGTAAAAGTGACATTTTACTGGGACCTGCAGGTTTTTATGATGCCTTTAGCCCAAAAGATGATTATTGGGTAGCAGACGCTTATTTAGCGATAGATCAAGGTCCGCAAATAATTATGATAGAAAACTACAGGACTGGACTAATTTGGAACTTATTTATGCAAAATCAAGACGTTCAAAATGGTCTAAACACGCTAGGCTTTAACTATTAAAATCATTTAAAATGAAATTAAAAATAGTATTACTAATCCTTTTTGTAAGCATTACTACATTGGTTAATGCACAAACCGAAGCTTTTACAGAACAATCATACATCAAAGATAATGATACCTTAAATTACAGGTTATTGTTACCTAAAGATTTTTCAGAGGACAAACAATACCCTGTAGTTTTGTTTCTTCATGGTGCAGGAGAGCGTGGCAATGATAACACAAAACAACTAGCACATGGTGGTAAGTTGTTTTTAAGTCAAGAA
The DNA here is from genome assembly GCF_002323495.1 of Olleya sp. UBA1516. Taxonomy (NCBI): domain Bacteria; kingdom Pseudomonadati; phylum Bacteroidota; class Flavobacteriia; order Flavobacteriales; family Flavobacteriaceae; genus Olleya; species Olleya sp. UBA1516. The sequence goes on along the minus strand of NZ_DCQO01000014.1, from coordinate 7,098 downwards.
GCTAGAGACTCATTTCCTGCAATAGTGATTTTTCCTCAGTGTCCAAAAAACGACTATTGGGCAAGTGCAAACATAGACAGGACAACCTATCCGTTAACAATTACGTTTCCTTCAGACCTTCCTCCTACTAACACATTAAATTTAGTGATGCAGTTAATGGAAGATATGACTCAAAAATCCTATGTAAATAAAAACAAGATATATGTTGGCGGACTATCAATGGGAGGCATGGGAACCTTTGAAATTCTTTACAGACAACCAGATCTTTTTGCAGCAGCTATCGCTATTTGTGGTGGTGGTAATCCAAATACCGCAAAATTATTTGCCAAAAAAGTACCAATGTCCATTTATCATGGCGCAAAGGATGATGTTGTAAAACCGCAACTATCTTTAACAATGGTTAACGCTATTTTAGAAGCAGGTGGCACACCAAACTTTACATTATACGCTAAAGACAATCACAATAGTTGGGACTCAACTTTTGCTGAAACAGAATTATTATCATGGCTATTCTCTAATACAAAATTAAAAAATGAATAAACTATTTAACTTTAAAACAGCAACTATTATATTGGTTACTGCAACCTTTATATCTTGTAACACTAACAGTAAGAATCCCAAAAAAGAATCAGAAAACCCTTTTGAGGCACAAGTAGATTCTATCCTAAATTTAATGACTATTGAAGAAAAACTTGGTCAACTAAATCTACCTTCATCTGGAGATATCACTACAGGAGCTTCTGAAAGTTCAAATGTTGCTAGAAATATTGAAGAAGGTAAAGTTGGAGGTCTTTTCAATATAAAAACTGTAGAGAAAATTAGGGAAGTTCAAAAAATAGCAGTCGAAAAAAGCAGACTAGGTATCCCTTTAATTTTTGGAATGGACGTTATACACGGTTACAAAACAACATTTCCAATTCCGTTAGGGTTATCTGCAAGTTGGGACATGGAAATGATTGAGAAAACAGCAAGAGTTGCAGCTACTGAAGCTAGTGCAGATGGAATCAACTGGACCTTCTCTCCTATGGTAGACATCTCAAGAGATGCGCGTTGGGGAAGAGTATCTGAAGGTAGTGGAGAGGACACGTATTACGGAAGTCAAGTAGCACGAGCGATGGTAAGAGGTTATCAGCAAAACGATTTGACTGCAAATAATACACTATTATCTTGTGTTAAACATTTTGCGCTTTATGGTGCCTCAGAAGCAGGAAGAGATTATAATACTGTGGACATGAGTCGTATTAGAATGTACAACGAATATCTTCCTCCATATAAAGCAGCAATTGATGAAGGTGTTGGATCTGTAATGGCATCATTTAACGAAGTAGATGGTGTTCCTGCTACCGGAAACAAGTGGTTATTAACAGATTTGTTAAGAGATGATTGGGGATTTGATGGCTTTGTCGTAACAGATTATACAGGAATAGAAGAAATGGTTTACCATGGTGTTGGAGACTTACAACAAGTATCTGCTCAATCTTTAAAAGCTGGCTCTGATATGGATATGGTTGCTGAAGGATTTTTAAACACACTAAAACAATCTTTAGAAGATGGTAAAGTATCTATCAACGATATTGATATTGCTGTTAAACGTATTTTAACAGCTAAATATCAATTAGGATTATTTGATGACCCATACAAGTATTGCGATGTAAATAGAGCTAAAACAGAAATTTTCACTCAAGAAAATAGAAATTTTGCGCGTACAGTAGGCGCAGAATCCATGGTACTTTTAAAAAATGAAAACCAAACATTACCTATAAAAAAATCTAGTACAATTGCTTTAATTGGACCATTGGCCAATACAAGCGTAAATATGGCTGGTACTTGGAGCGTTGCAACAGATCAAGAGAAATCTAAAACAGTTTTAGACGGTTTAAAATCGGTAGTTACCGATAAAGCTAATATTTTATACGCTAAAGGAAGTAACGTAGATTACGATTTAGAACTTGAAAAAAGAGCTACCATGTTTGGGAAAGATATTCCGCGTGATGGAAGATCAGACAAACAATTATTAGACGAAGCGTTGGCAATAGCTAAAAAAGCAGATGTTATTGTTGCAACATTAGGTGAAACAGCCGAGTTTAGTGGAGAAAGCAGTAGTCGTACTAATTTAGAAATTCCGCAGGCTCAAAAAGATTTACTAAATGCCTTATTAAAAACAGGCAAACCAGTTGTTTTAGTTTTATTTACTGGTAGACCACTAGTTTTAGTCGAAGAAAACGATACCGTTCCTGCTATATTAAATGTATGGTTTCCTGGTAGTGAGGCTGGTTTATCAATAGCAGATGTTTTATTTGGAGATGTTAATCCATCAGGAAAACTAACAGCTACCTTTCCAAGAAACGTTGGTCAAATTCCTATTTTTTATAATCATAAAAATACAGGAAGACCTTTAGGAAATAAAGAAGGTAAATTTGAAAAATTTAAAAGTAATTATATAGATGTCAGAAACGAACCTTTATATCCTTTTGGTTATGGTTTAAGCTATACCACGTTTGAATATAATAACTTAAAAATTAACCATTCCACTATCACAATGGATGGAAAAATCAACATAACTGTAGACGTAACAAACACTGGGAATTATGACGGAAAAGAAGTCATACAGTTATATATTAAAGATGTTGTAGGCTCTGTAACAAGACCTGTAAAAGAGTTGAAGGGTTTCAAAAAAGCATTTATTAAAAAAGGAGAAACTCAGACAGTAAGTTTTGATATTTCTGTTGAAGATTTAAAATTTTATAATTACGATTTAGACTTCGTGGCAGAACCTGGAGACTTTGAGATTTTTGTTGGTACAAATTCGGATGCATCCTTAAAGACTTCTTTTAAATTAACTAAATAATTTCATTAATGAAAAAAACGATAGTTACTCTATTAATATGCTTAATCTTTACTGGATTACATGCTCAAAATATGTTTTCGCCTTCAAAAAATATTAAAGTAACTTTTGATATTAACAAAAAAGGCCAACCTACGTATCAAGTCTTTTACAAAAACAAAGCTGTTGTTTTACCTAGCACAATGGGTTTATCCATTAAAGATGCAGTGGATTTAACACATGACTTTGAGGTCGTTAATACTGAAAACCTTTCTTTTTCTGAATCTTGGCAACCGGTTTTAGGAGAGCAATCCTCAATTTTAAATACGTACAATCAAACCAGAATTTATTTAAACCAAAAAGAGACCAATAATAAGCTAAATATTGTTTTTAAAATTTATGATGAAGGTGTTGCTTTTAGATATGAGTTTCCGTTGGACAACACTGTAAATTATTTTACTGTTTCTAACGAGAATACACAGTTTAATCTAACTAATAATCATGAAGCATTTTGGATTCCTGGAGATTATGATAGTCAAGAATATGCCTATAATAAAACTAAAATATCAGACATTGATAATTCAAAAATAGACTTAAACAATGGTGTTGGATTAAAATCTATTACTAGTCAATATCGTGTACAATCTCCATTAATGCTTAAATCTAGTGATGGCTTATATATAAATATTTTTGAAGCAGCTGTTGTTAATTATCCAATAATGCACTTGGATGTTGATGTAAATAATTTTCAATTTACTTCTAACCTAGTCCCAAATGCATTAGGAGACAAAGCCTATTTAAGAACACCTTCTGTATCACCATGGAGAACACTAATGGTTAGTGATGATGCTAGAGAAATTGTAAGTTCTAAAATGATATTAAATTTAAACGAACCTAACAAAATTGAAGATACCTCTTGGATTAAACCTATGAAGTATATTGGGATTTGGTGGGAAATGCACGTAGGATTATCCACTTGGGATTATGCTGGAAGTCAAAATGCACAAAATGCTGGTACTGCTTTTGGCGAAATGATTCCATCCGGAAAACATGGTGCCACCACAGAAAACACTAAAAAATATATTGATTTTGCTGCTAAATATGGTTTTGATGGCGTTTTAGTAGAAGGTTGGAATACTGGTTGGGAAGATTGGTATGGCAAATGGAAAGAGGATGTTTTTGATTTTACAACACCATATCCTGATTTTGATATTGAAGCAATTTCAAAATACGCTAAGTCTAAAGGCGTCAAAATGATAATGCATAACGAAACCTCTGGATCTGTTGCAAATTACGAACGCTACTTAGATCGTGCATTCTCGTTAATGCAAACGTATGGTTATCCTGCAGTTAAAACAGGATATGTTGGAAAAATAATTCCGCGTGGCGAGTTTCATGATGGACAAACAATGGTTAATCACTTTAATTTTGTCGCACAACGTGCTGCAGATTTTAAAATTATGATTAATTCCCACGAAAGTGTTAGACCTACTGGATACAGCAGGACCTATCCCAATTATATTGCTGCCGAAGCTGCTAGAGGAAATGAATTTAACGCATGGAGTAATGGTAATCCACCAGATCACGAAACCATTTTACCTTTTACACGTTTACTTGGTGGACCAATGGATTACACGCCTGGCATATTTGAAATTAAAATGAATGCTTACGATAGCACTAAAACAGAACAAGTACATACCACTATAGCAAAGCAACTAGCCTTATACGTTACTATGTATTCGCCTTTACAGATGGCAGCAGACTTACCTGAAAATTATCAAAAATACCTTGACGCATTTCAGTTTATAGTTGATGTACCATTGGATTGGCAAAACTCTATTTACTTAGAAGCAGAACCAGGGGAATATCTAACAGTAGTCCGAAAAGATAAAAACACAGAGCGTTGGTTTTTAGGCGCTATAACTAATAAAGACCCTAGAAAAACAAGTATCTCTTTAGATTTTTTAACTGCCGGAAAAAAGTACAAAGCAACCCTGTATCTAGACGGTAAAGATGCAGATTGGAAAGACAATCCTAAAAGCTATCAAATTATAACTAAAGAAGTCACTAGCAAATCTGACTTAAAGTTAAAGCTGGCTCCTGGTGGAGGAGCTGCAATTAGCTTTGAATTGATAGATTAATACATATAAGACAACGATTTATGCAAAAAACAAATATAATTACAAGAAGCCTTTCGCTTTTACTAATAGCAACAGTAATTTTTTCTTGTAAATTAGAAAAAGACAATCAAACAACAGAGTCATCAAACGCAAGTAATGGTAATAAAAGAGATTACAAAACCTATTGTAATCCAGTAGACATAGATTATTCATACATGTCCCATTACAGAGCAGAAAATAAAGTGTCTTACCGTTCTGGTGCAGATCCTGCTTTAGTAAATTTTAAAGGCAAGTATTACATGTTTGTCACACGCTCTCATGGGTATTGGATGAGTGACGATATGAGTAATTGGACTTTTATAACACCTCAAAACTGGTATTTTAAAGGTAGCAATGCTCCTGCAGCAGCTGTAAAAGACGGTAAAATAATAGTCTATGGAGATCCTTCTGGAAGAGGTCCAATTATAGAAACTGATAATCCAGAATTAGGCGATTGGAAAACTAAATATGCGGTTTTAAATCCGCCTGGAGGCATTCAAGATCCTGATTTGTTTGTGGACGACGATGGTAAAGTCTATTTATACGAAGAGTCCTCTAACCTTTATCCAATTCGTGTGGTTGAACTTGATGCTGATAACTATTACGTCCCAAAAGGAGAGCAACAAGATTTATTTAATTTGCATCCTGATAAATATGGTTGGGAACGTTTTGGACAAGACCACAAATCAGACATCGAGCCTTATTTAGAAGGTCCTTGGATGGTAAAACATAATGATACCTATTATCTAGAATATGGTGCACCTGGTACACAATGGAATGTTTATGCAGATGGTGTAAGAACTAGTAAAAGTCCGTTTGGTCCTTTTGAGTATGCACCTTATAATCCAATATCTTATAAACCAGGTGGTTTTTTAAAAGGTTCTGGACACGGAAGCACAGTAAAGGATAACAATGGTCAGTATTGGCATTATGCAACTATGGCAATTTCTGTCAACTATAAATTTGAACGCAGAATAGGTATGTATCCTGCAGGTTTTGAAGACAATGGTCAAATGTATGTTAATACTGCTTATGGTGATTATCCACACTTTTTACCTGACACAAAGGTTGACAAGCATAAAGAGCGTTTTACAGGTTGGATGCTATTGTCTTACAATAAACCAGTAACCACCAATTCTGGATTAGTGACAAAAGAGATAAATGTTGTGGATGAAAGTGATAGTGGTTATATGTTAGGTCAGATTAGAGAATTTGATATTTCTAAAATTAATGATGAAGAAATAAGGTCTTATTGGGTATCTGAGGTCAATGACGATTCTATTTACGTACAAGTTGATTTAGAAAAGAAAATGAGCATTAAAGCCATTCAAATAAATTTTCAAGATTTTAATAGCGACATATATGGAAGACCAGACGATTTAAGACAGCAATTTGTTATTGAAGGGTCAATTGATGGTAAATCATGGCAAACCATCTCAGACTACTCTAAAAACACTCGTGACATGCCTCATGGTTACATTGAACTAAACAAACCTATGAATGCAAGGTATGTCAGATATAATCATGTCTACTGTAGCAATAATTATTTATCAATCTCTGAATTTAGAGTTTTTGGAAATGGTTTTGAAGCTGTACCGCAAACACCAGCTAATTTTAAGGTAGAAAGACAAGCGGATCGCAGAAACACCAATTTAACTTGGGACAAGGTAGACAACGCAACTGGTTATGTTATTTATTGGGGAATCTCGAAAGATAAATTAAACCTTTCTGCATTAATGTACGACTCGCCTAATTATGAATTAAGAGCGTTAACAACAGACCAAAGTTATTATTATCAAGTAGAAGCTTTTAATGAAAATGGAATTTCGGCTAAAAGTGAAATCTTATTTACAGAATAGTTTATCATTTAAAAATAGTTAAAAAAGCCACTAATTATAGTGGCTTTTTTTATGTCTTCTACTTTAGCGTTCTAAACACTTCTATTAATTAGCTTTAATCAATAGTGCTAGAGTAATCTAAATCAACACTATAAACAAAAAAAATCCGATACATTTCTGTATCGGATTTATAACTTGCTCCTCCTCTTAGGCTCGAACTAAGGACCCTCTGATTAACAGTCAGATGCTCTAACCAACTGAGCTAAGGAGGAGTGTT
>NZ_DCQO01000010.1:5027-60813 GCF_002323495.1 Olleya sp. UBA1516 | reverse complement strand
TGTGAAGACTCCAAAGCCATCACTATCTGGATCACAATACTCTAAAGCGGTTGGTGTAAATGCTACTGGTGCTTGTACAACATCTAATTGTAAAGTCGTTGTTGTAAAACAGCCTGTAGTCACATCTTCTACTCTTACATAAACTATTTGTGGGTTAGAAATGTTTGTATATGGTATGGCTAATGGACTAGTTTCTGTTTCTGCATCTAATTGCGTTAGGTAATAACTTACCGCGTAGTCTGGGTTACCTCCACTAATCTCATTGTTTTTAATACTTAAATCTATACTTGTAAATCCGTCTGGTGTACCATCATCACAAACTTCTAATGGTGTTGGTGTTACTGCTGTAGGTTCAGGAAAAGATGTAATAGATTGATTAGTTGTAGTCGGACAAGGTCCATTTGTAGTGTAATCAACGCTATAAGTTGTATTTGGATTACCTCCAGAAATTAAACCTGTAGCCGCATCTAACATAGCGCTATCACCTGCTGCTGGTGGTATATTAAATGCAAACGTACCTCCTGATAAACCATCTACTGTAGCTATAGCACCATCACATGTTGGCACATAACTAAATGACGAATCATCTGCAGCCAAAACATTTAATACTTGTGTACTTGAGTCGATACAAGCTCCAGCTGTTGTATATAATATAGTATAGCTTGCGCCTGGAGTTGCAAAAGTAACTGTTCCTGTAGCTGCATCAATAACTGCTGTATCTGTTACAGGAGTATCAAAAGAAAATGTTCCGCCTGGAGTAGCTACAAAGTCAACAGTTCCACCATTACAATCAGCAATTAATGTAAATGCAGGATCGTCTTGATTTAAAACTGTAATATTTTGGAAACTATTATCTGGACACGGTCCTGATGTAGTATATTCTACAGTATAAGTTACACCTGAAACTCCATTAGTTACCTCTCCTGTTACAGGATCGATAGACGCTCCGTCTGTAACAGCAGGATTAAATGTAAATGTCCCTCCTACATCTCCAATAATGGTAGCTGTACCACCATCACAATTTTCAAAGACAGAGAATGTTGCATCTTCTGTTGGGTAAACAGTAACATCTTGAGTAGAACTAGCAGAACAAACTCCTCCTGTAGTGTATTCCACGGTATAAGTTGTTCCTGGAACACCATTAGTAATAGTTCCTGTCGTTGGATCTATGGTTTCGGTTCCAGTTGGTACTGGGTTAAAAGCAAAAGTACCTCCTGTTGTCGCTATTGTGTCTACCACTGCTCCATCACAAGTAGGCAACATTGTAAACGATGGATCATCCGTCGCTAGCATTGTTAATGACTGATCTGTAGATGAAGGACAAATTCCTGTAGTAGTATATTGAATAGTATAATTTGTACCTACAACACCGTTAGTTACTTCTCCTGTTGCTGGATCTATTGTTGCTCCATCTGCTAAATCCGGATTGAATGAAAATGTCCCTCCTGTTGTTGCAACAGCAGTAACTGTTCCTCCATCACAGGTTGGATCTATAGTAAAAGAAGAATCATCAACAGCATTAACAATCAAATTAAAAACTGGTAAAGGAGAAGCTATATAACACGCATCGTCTCCAATTACTTGAACTCTTACGTATATAGGCTGTGGGTTAACTGTATTTGTATAGTCACTAACTAAAGCTGTACTTGCTATTCCAGCATCTGCATCTGCAAATGACAAATAATAAGTTACCACAAAGCTAGCAGGTGATTGAGTGCCTAATATAGCAGCATTTTGACTTTCTAAATCAAAAGGCTCAAAACCATCATTTGAAGCATCATCACAAACCTCCATATCTGGAGCTGGATTTATATTTGGTTGTGTTGTAATATTTAGTGTAAAAGATTCTACTTCATAACATCCTGAACTCAAATATTCAACTCTTACATAAACAGTTTGAGGTACTCCTAAAACTGCAGACGAAGTATAGTTATTTGGCGTTGCAATTGCTGCTGTGCCAGCCTCTGCATCTGCAAGCGTTTCATAATAAGTAATTACTAAGTCACCAGGAATAGCAGATGGACCTGTTATAGCTGAATCATTTTCAGTTAGATCAAAAATATATGGTGGTGCTCCAGGATTACATAAAAATAAATCGTTTGGTAAACCATTATCAATTTCTGGTAAAACATCAATACACACTACTTCTGTATATTCACAACCAAAGTCATCTGTTGTTCTATAAGTATAACAATGTGTTCCAGCTGTTGTTGGTTGAACAGTAATATCATTTCCTGTCGTACTTGTTATTGATGGATCTGCATCCCAAGCTTCAGAGACTGTGACTGGAGTAAACGATAATTCTGGAGGTTGTAAAGCTGGATCAAATTCAATTCCCCAAGAAAATATGTAACCATTATCAACACTTAAATTATCAATAATTTGAATACACCAATCTCCATTTAACGGACTACCTAATAAAGTATTTAAAGAGCCTTCAGGAAGATAAGTACCAGGTGTGTATGATGCTCCTGGAGGATTAGATCCCGCTGTAATTGTTGGTGCATTTTCTAAAATAACCGTACCACTTGCAGAAAAACAATAATCTGCTCCAACACCTGGTGTTGTTGAGCCATCATCATTAGCACCTCCAAGATAAGTACCACCTCCTCCTGGATATTCTTTTAAAACAGCTACTTGTCCTGTTGGACTAATTATATTAATATCTAAATCTCCTGCAAAAGAGTGTTCCATATTTACACATATAGAAACAATTTGATTTATATCTGTTAAGGTCTGACCTGAGTCATAGCAGTCTACTGTGATACAAGTTTGATAAACAGCTCCTCCACCATCAGGTAAAAAAGTTGTACCACTTATAGGTGGTGTACAATCATTAATAAACTCGGTCGGTGTTACAACACCATTTAATGTTGTTGATTCTCCAAAACAAATCACACTATCTACAGCTTGTGTACCTGTAAAATCTGGCTCTGTACCAACCTGAACAACTTGATTGATCAAATTCGTGTTAGAACAACCTGCAGGGTCTGGATCTGTGTTTGTATCAGTTACATTTAAATTGACAATGTAAACTCCAGGTGTTGCATATGAAAAGGTTGCATTTTCTCCACTGATAAAATTACCGTCTCCTAAATCCCATTCATAAGTAGCACCTGTTCCATCATTTGAAAAAGTTGCACTTCCGTTTAATGTAATATCTTCACCTGGACATACCCAAATATAACCATCTCCATTTGGAGCTGGCGTTGCACTATCAATTTGAGACACTATGGTTTGACAAGGCTCGTAACAAGCAACTGTCGCTGCCCAACCGGAAGTATTTGCACTTCCATCAGAGGTAAACTCTATTGTTAAACATCCTGTAGGGTTAGTTGGAGTTGCAGAGAACATTCCAGGGTTTGCTGCTGCTCCTCCTCCAGAAAATGTTCCAAAAGGATTTGCAGTAATATCATCTCCATCATATATTGTTAACTCATCTGCATTTAATTGTGTACTAAAAGCAGTAAAATCTAATTGCACTTGTTGTCCAGGAGAATCTGGACAAATCGTTAAAATAAAACTTTCTCCATCTGCATAATTTGCAGAAGGTCCTCCTGAATCATAAAAAACGCCACCACATTGACTGACAGTTGTTGTTTGCATTAAAATATCCTGAGAGAAGGATATAAACGAATTTAAAAATAATAGTGCTAGTAAAAATTTTTTCATTGGTATGTGTTTAAAATACAACGTTAAAAAAAAACGTAAATATTATTTTTTATAGGTTTGTGGTTTAATAATTATAAAAAAATTGGTTCCGTCTATCTTATATATAATAGATCCCATTCTGTAAAACTCTAAATTATACTTTAAAGGATTAAAAGTACTTTTATTAAAAGCAACATCTCTTTTAAGGCTTGGATTATAAATATCAAATAACTCAACTTCTGATAAAAGTGTATACTTATCATCATCCTTTAAATTTGTAATTTCTTTAATTACAATTCTATTACGTAAAAGGTGTTTTAAATTTTTTACTTTTTGAGGCTTACTTAATACGTATGCATCTAATTTATCTTGATACACTTCCTTTATCATTGACAACTCTTGAGCTGTTAATGGTGCATCTACATTTTTACCAAATTTAACTAATTGTGTATTTTGTTTTTTCTGAGTTTGAGCTATTCCGTTTTGTGTAAACATCACAAATCCAAATAAAAGGGGTAAGAAGATTCTAAGAGTCATTGTTTATAAGATAAAATTAAGTGGGAAAATTAAGAAAATTTTAATAAAGTAAATGTTAATATGGGTATCTAATTCTGTTTTTTATGATTTATAATAGTATAACAGCTATAATTAATAAATACCTACCCTTATTCAAATTTATTTATTGTTTATCTTTGCAAACTATTTTAAACACCTTTTACAGACTTTATTTAAATGAAGATTGACAACAATATAGATAATACAGATGCTATCGGAGAAAACCACATTAGCACTAATCACGATACGCCTTTAAGAGATGATGCTTTTGAATTATCAGACGCTGATAAAATTGATAGCATAAAAAAAGATGTAACAAATATTTTACAAACATTAGGTTTAGATCTTACTGACGATAGTTTAAAAGGAACACCTAATCGTGTAGCTAAGATGTTTGTTAACGAAATTTTTGGTGGGCTTCATCCTGACAAAAAGCCAAAAGCTTCAACTTTTGATAATAAATACCAATATGGAGAAATGCTTGTAGAAAAAAACATTACTGTTTATTCTACCTGTGAGCATCACTTACTACCAATAGTAGGTCGTGCACACGTAGCATACATATCTAACGGAACCGTTGTTGGTTTATCTAAAATGAATCGTATTGTAGATTATTATGCTAAACGACCTCAAGTACAAGAGCGTTTAACAATCCAGATAGTAAAAGAGTTACAAAAAGCTTTAGGCACTGAAGATGTTGCTTGCGTTATCGATGCTAAGCACTTATGTGTAAATTCTAGAGGAATTAGAGATATTGAAAGCAGTACAGTAACCTCAGAATTTGGAGGACAATTTAAAAAGAAAGCAACAAGACGCGAATTTTTAGATTACATCAACTTAGAAACAAAATTTTAGAAAAACAGTAATGGAACTTTACAAACAACAACACATAAAAATATATAATTCGCTTTCTGGCGAAAAAGAGAATTTTAAAGCTATTAACGATGGTTATGTTGGTATGTACGTTTGTGGTCCTACTGTATATAGTAATGTACATTTAGGTAATGTCAGAACATTTATGTCTTTTGATGTTATTTTTAGATACCTAAAACACCTAGGATATAAAGTACGTTACGTTAGAAACATAACAGACGCTGGACATTTAGAAAATGATGCAGATGTTGGAGAGGACAGAATTGCTAAAAAAGCAAGACTAGAAGAGATTGAGCCAATGGAAGTCGTGCAACGTTACACGGTAGATTTTCATAATATATTAAACACCTTCAATTTTCTTCCTCCAAGTATAGAGCCTACAGCTACTGGACATATTATTGAGCAAATAGAACTAATAAAAACCATCATAGATAATGGTTTTGGATATGAAGTAAATGGCTCTGTATATTTTGATGTCCATAAATATAACCAAACCAATAATTACGGAATTTTAAGTAAGCGTAAGTTAGAAGACTTAATCCATAATACTAGAGAACTAGAAGGACAATCAGACAAGAAAAATCCTCAAGATTTTGCACTTTGGAAAAAAGCCGAACCAACACATATCATGCGTTGGCCTTCTCCTTGGAGTGATGGATTTCCTGGATGGCATTTAGAATGTACAGCAATGAGCACCAAATACTTGGGAGAGCATTTTGACATACATGGTGGCGGAATGGATTTAAAATTTCCACATCACGAATGTGAGATTGCACAAAACCAAGCTGCCAAAGGAAAAACACCTGTTAACTATTGGATGCATGCCAACATGCTAATCATGAACGGTAAAAAAATGGCAAAATCTACAGGTAACTTTATATTACCAACCGAGATTTTTACAGGTGAAAACAAAAACATCACCAAAGCATTTACACCAAGTGTCGCTAGATTTTTTATGCTGCAAGCACATTACAGAAGTATTTTAGACTTTACAAATGATGGGTTATTAGCTAGCGAGAAAGGCTACAACAGATTAATGGAGGCTATTAGCCAATTAGAAGATTTAAAAACATCAGACAATACAACGTTAAACATTGCAGCATGGACGCAAAAATGTTACGATGCCATGAATGACGATTTTAATACACCTATCCTAATTGCTAATTTATTTGAAGGTGTAAAATACATCAACCAAATAAAAGAAGGCACAGAGACTATTACTACAAAAGATTTAGAAGATTTTAAAAACACAATCAACGCTTTTGTATACGACATATTAGGATTAAAAAATGACAAAACTAATGCTGCAAACGGAACAGATAAACTATCTGGAGCAGTACAATTATTAATAAAACTACGTCAAGAAGCCAGAATTAATAAAGATTTTGCACTGTCAGATCAAATCAGAGACGAACTAGCAGAAGCTGGCATACAACTTAACGACGGTAAGGAAGGCACAACCTTTTCTACCAATTAAAACTAATTAAGTCCTTTCGGTAAGAGAGGACTTTTTTATTATGAAAAAAATAATATTAACTCCATTTCTATTTTTAATCAAGGTTTATCAAACCCTAATTTCTCCATTTACACCAGCCACTTGCAGGTACCAACCAACCTGCTCACATTACACCAAAGAAGCCCTATTAAAACACGGTTTATTAAAAGGACTAAAACTAAGCATAAAACGTATTTTAAGCTGTCATCCTTGGGGAGGAAGCGGTTACGACCCTGTACCATAAATACATTTTTTTAAATTTGGGCGTTTTAACAGGCTGTCCGTTATATCTTTTTTAAGAAAAATAAAAAAGGATGCCACTTCCATCCTTAACGCACTTGCGCCAAGAATTAGCACAAACATTAATTTATTGCTAAACCTTTGTCAAGTAATTCTAATAAATAAAGCATAAATACTATATTTACACTTACAAAAATTAAACTATGTACTTACTTAAATTCGATTGGAATCCTTTAACTGGAATCGATATTATCGGAAATTTTAAAATTCATTTTTACAGTGTCATGTGGATTGCTGCGTTTGTTATTGGACATGCCATAATGAAACGTATTTTTAAACGTGAAAAAATAAATATAGAATTTTTAGACCCATTATTTATTTACACTGTTTTAGCAACCATGTTAGGTGCGCGTTTAGGACATGTCATTTTTTACCAACCAGAACTAATTACCCAAGACCCATTAAGTGTTTTATTACCCTTTAAATTTAACGGTGGATTCGAGTTTACCGGTTTTCAAGGATTAGCTAGTCATGGTGCTGCAATTGGTATAATCATAGGAATGATATTATATCGTCGCAAATACAACTACAAATCCTTAATGTGGATTTTAGATCGCATTGTAATACCTGTAGCGTCTGGAGCAGTTTTTATTAGAATAGGTAACTTTATAAATTCCGAAATTATTGGAAAAGTAACAGACTCTGATTTAGGTGTTAGATTTGTGCAAGAGTATTATAATAAGTATGAGATTGTACAAAAAACAGGAATTAAAGACGTAAAAAAGGCATACGCATCTATAACAGACAATCCTAACATGTCAGAGTTATTAAACGCTATACCTTATAGACATGCTGCACAGTTATACGAGTCGTTTTGCTACATATTTGTATTTTTAATTTTATGGTTTGTATATACTAAAACAACTAAAAAAGATCAAACAGGATTTTTATTCGGATTATTTTTAATATTACTATGGAGTGTTAGATTTTTTGTCGAGTTTGTTAAAGAGCCACAAGGAGAAGAGTTTATTAATTGGTTTGGACTTAACACAGGACAATGGTTAAGTATCCCATTTATATTAATTGGATTATATTTTATGTTTTTATTTAAACCAAAAACAAGTATCAAATAATGAGAAATTTAAAAAACTATACGACTTTACTTTTTAGCTTAGTTTTACTTGTAAGCACTACGTCTTGTAAAAAAGAACAGGAAGCTATTGCTCCTGTTGAAGTAAACTTTAAAAAGGAAGGAGAGTTAACTTTGTTTAAAGGGACTACAGATACTATTATTAAGGTTTTTAATATAGAGATTGCTAAAACAGATTACGAAATCCAAACTGGGTTGATGTATCGTGATAGCATGAAAGATGATCAAGGTATGTTGTTTGCTTTTAATGACGTGCAAATGCGATCATTTTACATGAAAAACACGCGTATACCATTGGACCTTATCTTTTTTGATCATAATAAAACTATTGTTAGTTTTCAGGAAAACGCAAAACCTATGGATCAAAGCAGCTTACCATCTAACACTCCTGCACAATTTGTGCTAGAGGTTAATGCAGGAACTGCACAAAAACTTTTACTTGACGTAGGAGATAAAATGGATTACTTTGAGTATATGCTAGAAAAATAAAATCATTATTTTTAGATATAAAAAGCCTAATTGCAACTTTTACAATTAGGCTTTTTTTGTGCTTATATTTTAGGTTATAAGATATTACATTACTAACCATATCTATTTAAAACATGACTAATACAACACTATACAAACTAATTACGCATGATAGTGCTTAAGACTGTAAGTGGTTTAAAGCTTTAATTGATAATACACTATTATGGTTTAGTCATTAGTTTAAACTTTAGTATTGGTTTAATGTAGGTCTGCGTTTGCGTTAAGGATTGATGTGGAAATCCTTTTTGTGAGGCACGAGCAAAAAGATTGTAACGGAAAGCCTGACGCACTTTTGCTACTAAAAGCAAATGTGGGTAACGCCCAAAAAAATTATATTAATTGATTTATAAAGATTCCTTCGCAATACGCGTAACGACACAAAACAAAAAAGCCTTTCTAAATTAATAGAAAGGCTTTTTTTATAATGTTTAGTTTGTGACTACTTTACTACTGTTTCGTCAACTACTACTTCTTTCTTTTTTAATGCATCTGCTGCATTTCCTTTTTTAACAAAGTCAAACATGATTGGCGTTGCTATAAATAAAGATGAGTAAGTACCTACTACTACACCAATTATTAATGCAAACATGAATCCTCTGATTGAGTCTCCACCAAAAATAAAGATTGCTAATAATACTACTAAAGTAGTTAAAGACGTATTTAATGTACGACTTAATGTACTGCTTAATGACGTATCAATTACTTTATTAAATGGCCAGTCAGTATGCTCGTTA
The DNA here is from genome assembly GCF_002323495.1 of Olleya sp. UBA1516. Lineage (NCBI taxonomy): Bacteria > Pseudomonadati > Bacteroidota > Flavobacteriia > Flavobacteriales > Flavobacteriaceae > Olleya > Olleya sp. UBA1516. The sequence continues at coordinate 51,587 of NZ_DCQO01000010.1, read as the reverse complement.
AAAAACTCACGAATTCTATCAAATACTACAACCGTATCATTTAATGAGTATCCAATTACTGTAAGGATTGCTGCAATAAATGCTTGGTCAATTTCCATTGAGAATGGCATAAACTTGTATGTTAAAGAGAATACTCCTAATACGATGATAACATCATGGAATACTGCTGCTACTGCACCAAGTGAGAATTGCCATCTCTTGAAACGGAATAAGATATATAAGAACACAACTACTAATGATCCTAAAACTGCCCAGAAAGAGGCTTGCTTAATATCATCTGCAATTGATGGACTTACTTTGTATTGATCCATAATACCTACTTGCTTGTTAGCTTTAGATAGGTCTTTAAAATCTTCAAACGATACTCCTTTTAAGTAAGGTTGTAATGCATCGTACATTTTAACTCTAACTTCTTCGTCAATTTCGTTTGCTGTTTCGTTAATCTTATACTTAGTCGAAATTTTTAAGTTATTATCGTCTCCAACAGTTTTTACTGTAGCACTTCCAAATACCTCTTGAGAGGCTAAAAGACCTTCAATCTCTACTGCACTTACTGGCTCAGCAAATCTAACTTGTGTTGTACGTCCTCCAACAAAGTCAATACCTTGATCTAATCCGTTTGTAAATAAAGATCCTAAACTTACTACTAATGCTACTGCAGAAATAATGTAAGCTACTTTACGTTTTGTAAGGAACGCGATATTAATGTTTCTGAATAAGTTTTTAGTTAATCCAGTTGAGAAGTCTAATTTACCACCTCTGTTAGCATACCAATCTACTAATAATCTAGTGATAAAGATTGCTGTAAATAAAGATGTTCCAATACCTATTAATAAAGTAGTTGCAAATCCTTTAATTGGTCCTGTACCAAAAACAAATAAGATTAATGCAGTTAAACCTGTTGTAATGTTGGCATCCAAAATAGATGATAATGCATTACTAAATCCATCTTGAATTGCTGACTTCTGGTCTTTTCCTTTTGATAGTTCTTCTCTGATACGCTCAAAGATAAGTACGTTTGCATCCACAGACATACCGATTGTTAAAACGATACCTGCAATACCTGGAAGTGTTAACACTGCTCCAATACCTGATAATACTCCAAAAATTAATAAGATGTTAAATAACATTGCGATGTCTGCAAATAATCCTGCTTTACCATAGTAAAATGCCATCCAAATTAAAACTAATGCTAATGCAATACCAAATGACATTGTACCACTTTCAATAGCTTCTTGACCTAAAGAAGGTCCAACTATACTACTTTGAATAATCTCTGCACGAGCTGGTAATTTACCTGCACGTAACACGTTTGCTAAATCCGTAGCCTCACTTAATTTAAAGCTTCCAGAAATCTCTGTGCTACCTCCTGCAATTGGTCCAGAAGATGATGTAGGTGCAGAATATACTGTGTTATCTAAAACAACAGCAATTTGACTTTGAGTTTTAAAAGCATCACCTGTCATTTTTTCCCAGATTTTTGCTCCTTTACTATTCATTTGCATGCTAACTACAACCTTGTTTGCTTGGTTGTAAGATTGACGTGCATCTGTAACTACTGCTCCATTTAATGGTGGTTCATTATCTCTGTTTCCATTTAATACAAATAGGTCAACTAACTCACTGTCTTCAGCTGGCTTACCAAATAAAAATTTAGTGTATTTTAATTCTGATGGTAATAATGCCACAACTTCTGGCATAGCTAAATAGCTTAATACCTTGTCTTTATCTTCAATATTAAACTGTGCTAAAGTTGCTCCAAAACCAGGACCTGCAATTAGATCTAATAATGGGTTAACTTCATTTACTGTTTCGTTTTCTTCACCTGTAAGCGCAGCGATAGCTTTCTCTTCATCAGTCATTTCTGTATCTGCAGCAGGAGTTTCTCCTTCTGTAGTTTTAGTTTCAAGCTTTGCTTTTAATACATCGTTAGCTTGAACTAAAAATTGATTAAACTGCTCTGCTTTTAATCCTTCCCAAAACTCTAATTGTGCAGTAGTAGTAATTAACTCTGTAGCACGTGCTACATCTTTAACACCTGGTAATTCTAATAATACACGTCCTGAGTTACCTAAACGTTGGATGTTTGGAGATGTTACACCAAACTCATCAATACGCTTACGTAATACTTCAAAAGCAGAAACAATAGACTCGTCTACTTTAGTTGCTAATACAGCTTTAGCATCACTATCTGACATGTTTAAATCAATCTCTCCAACTAAAGATCTGTTAGCAAAAATATCTGGAGATGCTAGTTTTTTGTCTCCTTTGATTGCATCAAATGCAGTAAAGAAGTCATCTAAATATGTATTTTGACTATCTTTTTGCATTTCGTCAGCATCATCTAATGCTTTTCTAAATGTAGGATCCTTACTCTCGTTAGATAATCCCATTAATAAGTCTCTTACAGAGATTTGAAGTATTGCCTCTAAACCTCCTCTAAGGTCAAGACCTAACTTCATTGAGTTTTGCTTAACGTCTCCATAAGTGTTTCCTAAAAATACACTTTCTTTTGATGTTGCTAACGAGTCTAAATACTTAGTAGCATACTCGCTTACTTGGTTTTTACGGTCATCTGCTGAAGCGTCAATTTTGCTTTCAGCTACTTGTGCTGCATTGTTTTCAATCGCATTATTTTTAAATGTGAAAGACAATTGGTAAATACTTACCAATCCAAACAATACTGCAAATAGTTTTACTAATCCTTTATTTTGCATGGTTTTGTTTATTTAATCAAATTTTTAATCGCGCAAATATATAGTTTACACGAAGATTTGACAATTATTTTTAATGGTTTAAAATGAATTGTTTAACGCCTAAATAGCAAGTACTATATAGCGAAAAATGTTTTACTAGAAAAGATTAAGCTTGTGGTCCTGCTCTACCTTCTGGAATATTGAAGTTTCCTTTATCTATACTAATAGAGTTATTAGTATTTACTTTTGGAGTTACTTTTACAGGACTGGTTAATTGTAATATATTTTCTGTTATCCCAGAAAATGATAGCACTACCTGTGATGCTCTAGTATACTCTTGTTTTGCTTCTACTATAAACTTTCCGTCAAAACCAACTCCTGATTGTGTGTTGGTTTTAATTTCAAAAACATCTACGTTATAACCATTATCTAAAGGACTATTTGGGAGATTTTCTTTACCGCTATTGTAGATTAGTTTTTCTTTTAATAAAAAAGATTTCACCTCAGTTATTGCTATATCGCTATAATAGGTGATTTTTAAAATTCCATTTTGCTCAAAAACTTGTGTGTTTTTTACACCAATATTTTCAAGTTGCGCTTTTATAGCATGTATTGCTTTTTCTGTCTGAGAAACAGTTGCTTGATTATCGGAAAATTGAAATACAATTTGTTGGTTAGGTACAGTGATTTGTTGTTGACTAACAACAAAAAATGTAAGCGCAGTGATTACAATGCCAAAGTACCATTTAGACTTCATGTGCCAAATATAAAAAATAAGACTTTATTAGTATAGTCTTTAAGTCATTAAATAAACTTTTAAAGCAAAAAAAAGAGTGACTTTTTAAGGTCACTCTTTTAAATATTTAAAAAATGTAATTATTACATTCCTTCCATTAACTCATATCCTTCTGGAGGCGTCATAGAAAACTTATCATCTGCAACAGTTTCTTTTTTAACTTCTGTTACTTCATAAGTCATTGACATATCCATACCAGCTTGATTTACATTAATATTCATTAATAATGGAAATCCTTTAAAATCCTCTCCAAACTCTACAGTCTGTTGGTTTGCAGCAACAATAGCTTCAGTAGTATAAACATCCATTTTCATGTCAACACCATCTTGATTCATTACAACGTTATACTCTTGACACTCGTAACCTAAGATAGTCTTAGTTTCGTCACCTTTAGTGATTTTAACATCAGACTTATCAGGAGATTCTGCTATATCTGTTAACGAATACATTTTACCCATCATTGGGTTATTAAGTAAAGTTAACATCTTTTTAGATTGTGTATCAATAATAGAAACGGTTTCTCCAGACATTGGATTGTTAGTTTCTGATCTTGTTTTGTCTGCTTTAAAATAAGTAACAATAGCAATATCGCCAATCATAGCAAACTGCTCATTCATTTGTTCATTACTACTTGACATTGTCATTTTAGAAGACACTACACCTTCTGTAATCTGCTCTTGAGCAACCATAGACAAACTAAAAGTTGCCACTAATAAGAATACTAATTTTTTCATTTTTGTAAAATTTGTTAAGGTTAATTAAAATTTATGTTGTTTTTACTTATTATAGGCAATTACCTTGCCATAACAAATTTTACAACTGGTACTAAAAATTAAAGTTCTAATAATCCGTTTGTTGCAGATACACCTTTTGCACTTTCTTGCATGTGTGCTTTTTCTGCATCACTAAGGTTTATCTCTACAATTTTTTCGATTCCATTACGACCTAAAATTACAGGAACACCAATACATAAGTCTTTTAATCCGTATTCTCCATCTAATAATACAGAACATGGGAACATTTTTTTCTGGTCACAAGCAATAGCCTGAACTAATCCGCTAACCGCTGCTCCTGGTGCATACCAAGCCGAAGTCCCTAATAATTTAGTTAAAGTTGCTCCTCCTACTTTAGTATCCTCTTTTACTTGGTCTAATCTGTCTTCAGATAAAAACTCAGATACTTTTACACTGTTTCTAGTTGCGTGTGCTGTTAATGGAACCATCCCTTTATCAGAGTGTCCACCAATTACCATACCGTCAACATCGCTAATTGGCGCACCTAAAGCTTCTGCTAATCTGTATTTAAAACGTGCAGAATCTAAAGCTCCACCCATTCCGATAATTCTATTTTTTGGTAAACCTGTAGTTTTGTGTACTAAATAAGTCATTGTATCCATTGGATTACTAACAACTATGATTATTGTATCTGGTGAGTTTTTAATTAAACTAGCTGATACTGTTTTAACTATTCCTGCATTAATCCCAATTAACTCTTCACGAGTCATCCCTGGTTTTCTAGGAATACCAGAAGTAATAACGCAAATATCACTACCTGCAGTTTGACTATAGTCATTAGTTACACCTGTTATTTTTGTATCAAAACCGTTTAAAGAGGCTGTTTGCATTAAATCCATTGCCTTACCTTCCGCAAAACCTTCTTTAATGTCTAATAAGACAACTTCTGATGCAAAGTTTTTAATGGCAATATATTCTGCACAACTTGCTCCAACTGCTCCTGCTCCAACTACTGTTACTTTCATATGTATTTTGTATTTAAAAAATTAATTGTGTTTGTTTTAAGTTTTACAAAATTAACATTTTAAAATTACTTTTTATTAAGAAAATAATAATTCTAGAACATGAAATTAATTCCAAGAGATGCTGTGTCAAAATCTGCTAAGGTATAAGATGCATTTATGCCAAAAAATCCTGCCTTCACATTTGCACCAAGTGTTGCTGTCACTCCGTTTGTTTTAGAGTCTACTGAAAAAGGATCAACAATTTCTTCTGAAAATAAAATACCATCAGACACTCTGTATGTACCCAATAAATCAGTTTCTGATGTTGCACTTAAGTAACCTACTGCACCATAAAAGTTTAAAACCTTAAAATTTGTTCCTGCTATTAACTGAAACAATAAACTGTTAACATTGGTTTGTACTTGTTGATTTTCGCCATCCACTACTTCAGTATTTGTAAAATCATAATTTGCGTCTAAATGAGTGTACGATACTAAACCTGATATGGCTAACGGAAAATTACTGTCTTCTGGTAACCAGGTGGTAAATTCTTGCTGTATACCAACACCATACAATCCTATCTTAACGTCTTCTGTTTCTACTTTTGGAAAAAGTCGACCTTTGATTTGTGTCCCTTCAAACAATGCAAAACTACCTTGCAAAAAAGCTGTTGGAATTAAATCTACATTTGATGATCCAATTCCTGTTGGTAAAGTCAATTCTACTTCTTGATTTCCAAATATTGGATCTTGATAGGTTACCAAAACAGTAACCTCTGGATCATTATGGCCTAATGCTGTAGCTACATTTTTTGAAGGACTATTGTCTGGAAATCTAATGTTTTCGAAATCAGAAACATTTAAATTAAAACTTTTATTTTCATCTTTAATAAAAGAAGTATTACCAACAATAGACAATTCAAAACTATACTTTTTAGGGGTTTTTGCATTGTTAAACCAACCCGAACTTATACCATAAGCCAATCCATTTGTGGCTGGTAATAAATAGCTTTCAGAGAAGGTTTTTGCATCATCAACACCTGCTGCTAACAAATCGTTTAAATTTTGCTGAGCGACATTGCTTTGAGAAAAAAGTATTAAACTTATTACTGTAAGTAGTTTTTTCATTTTAAAAATTTTTAATTATACTATATTTTACGATAATTTTGATGAAATGGTTTTAAATAAAATTATAATTTAAACCAATAACAATGTTAGAGTAAGCGCCAAAGGTCAACATTGTATTTATTGAAAAATTATTTAAGTTGTAGTTAACAGACAAATCTGATTTAAAATTTGTTTTACTTTTACTTAACGTTTTTAAACCTGTATTAAGTATATCTAGCAGCAAATCACCTTCTCCTCCAACTTTATAATCAAAATTTGATGTTGTCAAACCCAAGCCTAGTGAGACGTCAAAATTGCTAAAGGTTTTAGATGAAATAAGATTAAACCCATACGATTGACCATCCACTTTTATTGCATTAATCTTACCTATTATTAAGTCTGCTTCGTTAAAATCCTCGTCAACAGAATAATTAGAATACGTTCCTAAAAAAGCAAAATTATAAGTGCTGTTTTTAATTCCGTTAAACCACTGATTTAGATTATGCATTACTCCAAAACCTAACGATTTATATACAGAGCTATTAATTTTAATACTTGGAGCTAACCTGACAATTACATTTGTTTTTTTCCATAAACCAATACTTGCTTGAACTTGACCATGCTGTACTGTATTGGCATTTATACCTTCTGGTGCGTCAAATTCAAAAACCTCATCATTTATTGAGCCTTCTAAAACCACAGTATTATCTCCTCCTAAAGCGGATGGTATTAGTGACGAAGTAGCACTACCCTGAATTCCTATATTTTGAAGTTGTGCTTGGTTTACTAAAAACGTTTTTTGATTATCCGGAATTAGTAACATGTTATATTGAATAGATAACTCTACATCAAATTTATTTTTTGGTTTAACACTAGTATACCATCCTCCAGAAGCCTGAAATACTGATGCATTGGCTGCTGGAGTGATGTATTGATCTGTTAAAAAAATTAAATCTTCGGCTACAGCTTTGACATCTTCAAATTGAGAATAAGCCGAGTTACAAAATACAATTGCAACAATAAATAAAAGCTTTTGCTTTAACATGTTTAAGTTACTTTTAGTTTAGATTTGGGCATAAAAAAAAGGAAACATTTAAAAAAATGTTTCCTTTGCAATATAAAATTATATTTATTATTTAAGCATCGATGTTTGCGTAAATAGCATTTCTCTCAATAAAATCACGACGTGGTGGCACCTCGTCTCCCATTAACATAGAAAATACACGATCAGCCTCAACACCATTATCGATTTGGATTTGACGTAGCGTTCTAAATTCAGGATTCATTGTTGTATCCCAAAGTTGTTCTGCATTCATCTCTCCAAGACCTTTATAACGTTGGATTTTTGCTGACTCTCCAAAATCTTTCATAATAGCAACACGCTCTTCATCTGACCAAGCATATTGTTTTTTAGCTCCTTTTTTAACTAAATATAAAGGAGGAGTTGCAATGTAAATGTGTCCATTTTCAATTAACTCTTTCATAAATCTAAAGAAAAACGTTAAAATAAGTGTTTCAATGTGCGAACCATCAATATCGGCATCACACATGATTACTATTTTGTGGTATCTTAATTTAGAAAGGTTTAATGCCTTACTATCTTCTTCGGTACCTATAGTTACGCCTAAAGCTGTAAAGATATTTTTAATCTCTTCGTTTTCAAACACCTTATGTGTCATTGCTTTTTCAACATTCAAAATCTTACCACGTAATGGTAAAATGGCTTGAAATGCACGATCACGACCTTGTTTTGCAGTTCCACCTGCCGAATCTCCCTCGACTAAGTAAACCTCACACTTTGATGGGTCTTGCTCTGAGCAATCCGATAATTTTCCAGGTAAACCACCTATACTCATTACTGTTTTACGCTGTACCATTTCACGCGCTTTTTGAGCTGCATGTCTAGCTTGGGCTGCAAGAATTACTTTTTGAACAATGATTTTAGCATCATCTGGATGTTCTTCTAAATAATCAGATAACATTTCTGATACTGCCTGACTTACAGATGCAGACACTTCACGGTTACCTAATTTAGTTTTAGTTTGTCCTTCAAATTGTGGCTCTTGTACTTTTACAGATACAATTGCTGTAAGACCTTCACGGAAGTCATCTCCTGCGATATCAAACTTTAACTTGTCTAACATTCCAGACTCGTCAGCATACTTTTTAAGTGTATGCGTTAATCCACGTCTAAAACCTGAAAGGTGCGTACCACCTTCATGTGTATTAATATTATTTACATAAGAGTGTAAGTTTTCTGCATAACTAGTATTATATACCATTGCAACCTCAACAGGTACTCCATTTTTTTCTCCTTCAAAAGAAATCACATCTTTCATTAAAGGCTCTCTGTTTCCGTCTAAAAACTTGATAAACTCTTTAAGACCTTCTTCACTATGAAATGTTTCTCCTTCAAAAGAACCATCTTCTTTAGTAAATCTTTTGTCTACTAAATGGATTGTAATTCCTTTGTTTAAGTATGCCAATTCACGCATTCTACTTGCTAATGTATCGTAATTATACTCTAGCGTTTGTGTAAAAATTGTCGAATCTGGTTTAAAAGTTACAGTTGTACCTCTTTTATCTGTATCACCAATTGCCTTTACAGGATATAAAGATTTACCTCTTTCATATTCTTGTTCCCATATTTTACCGTCTCTATAAACGGTTGCTGTTAGGTGCTCTGATAATGCGTTAACACAACTTACACCAACACCGTGAAGTCCTCCAGAAACCTTATAAGAATCTTTATCAAACTTACCACCTGCACCAATTTTAGTCATTACAACCTCTAATGCAGAAATACCTTCTTTTTTGTGAAGATCTACAGGAATACCACGACCATCATCTTCTGTAGTGATTGAGTTATCCTCGTTAATTGTTACTGTGATATTATCACAATGACCAGCTAAAGCTTCGTCAATCGAGTTATCTACAACCTCATATACTAAATGGTGTAAACCACGTACACCAACATCTCCAATATACATGGAAGGACGCATACGTACATGCTCCATTCCTTCTAGCGCTTGGATACTATCAGCAGAATAATTGTGTTTGTTAAACTCTTCCTTTTTTTCGCTCATATTTATATTATTTATGATCTATTTCTGTTATTAAGGCATAAAAAAAGATGCGATTAGGCATCCTTTTGAATACAAACAAATATACACAATTAAAAACGTTTTTCAAGTGTATTTAAGCGTTGCCCTTAAAAATTATTAACATTTGTTAATTATTAAAAAAGTGTCTTAAAAGGCTTAAAAACCACTTTAAAATAGATTTTGACAATCTTAATTGTTTTTTTAAAGACCAAAAAACACAAAACCTCGCATTTGCGAGGTTTTGAAGCTATTAATATATATACTTTATGCTAATTTTTGTTTAATTAAGATGTAGCATAAGACTTATCATGGACGTTTGCTATTGCACGACCACTTGGCTCATTCATGTTTTTAAAAGCCTCATCCCACTCTAATGCAGTTGCTGTACTACACGCTACACTTGCTTCTTGAGGTACACTTTTTGCTGCTGCATCACTTGGGAAGTGCTCTTCAAAAATAGAACGATAGTAAAACTCTTCTTTGTTTTGTGGTGTTTGTATTGGAAAACGGAATTTAGCATTAGCCATTTGATCATCTGTGACTGCTTCATTAACCACTTCTTTAAGTGTGTCAATCCAATTGTAACCAACACCATCGCTAAATTGTTCTTTTTGTCTCCAAGCGACACTTTCTGGTAACATATCCTCAAAAGCCTTTCGTACTACCCATTTTTCCATACGTTCTCCATTAATCATTTTATCTTGAGGGTTGATGCGCATCGCTACATCCATAAACTCTTTATCCAAAAATGGTACACGTCCTTCAATTCCCCAAGCTGCTAAACTTTTGTTTGCTCTTAAACAATCGTACATGTGTAATTTATCTAGCTTACGCACTGTTTCTTCATGAAATTCTTTTGCATTTGGTGCTTTATGAAAATATAAATAACCTCCAAAAATTTCATCTGCACCTTCTCCAGATAATACCATTTTAATTCCCATAGATTTAATAACTCTAGCCATTAGATACATAGGTGTTGACGATCTTATAGTTGTTATATCATAGGTTTCTATGTTATAAATTACATCTTTAATAGCATCTAAACCTTCTTGGATTGTAAATTTAATTTCATGGTGTACAGTACCAATATGGTCTGCTACTTTTTGTGCTGCAGCTAAATCTGGCGAGCCTTCTAACCCAACAGAGAAGCTGTGCAATTGTGGATACCAAGCATCTGACTGATCATCTGACTCTATACGTTTTTGCGCATATTTTTTTGCAATTGCAGAAGTTACCGAACTATCTAATCCTCCTGAAAGCAAAACACCATAAGGTACATCACTCATTAACTGTCTGTGAACTGCTGCTTCTAAAGCTTCTTTAACTTCAGCAATACTAGTTTCGTTATCTTTTACAGCCTCATAATCACTCCAATCTCTATTATACCATTTTACAAATTCACCATCTTTACTTGACATATAATGTCCTGGAGGAAATAATTCAATTTTGGTACATACACCTTCTAAAGCCTTAAGCTCTGAGGCTACATAAAATGTTCCGTTTTGATCCCAACCAATGTATAATGGGATAATTCCCATGTGGTCACGTGCTATAAAATATTCATCTTTTTCTACATCATAAATTGCAAATCCAAAAATTCCGTTCATTTCATCTACAAAATCAACACCTTTTTCTTGGTACAATGCTAGGATTACTTCACAGTCACTTTGCGTTTGGAAATCATATTTGCCTTCAAATTGCTTACGCAAATCTCTGTGATTGTATATTTCGCCATTTGCAGCTAAAACCAATTTGTTATCAGGACTAAACAATGGTTGTTTTCCTGAAGCAGGATCAACAATTGCTAAACGTTCATGCGCTAAAATAGCTTTATCATCACTATAAATACCTGACCAATCTGGTCCACGATGACGAATAGTTTTAGACATTTCTAACACTTGAGGTCTTAAATCTTCACTTTTTTGTTTTAGGTCGAAAGCACATACAATTCCACACATAATTTTATATTTTAAATTCTTTAATTCTAATTGATGAAGCAAATATTAGCTTTATGTTTCATAATTAAAACACTAAACGTATTAATGCTTACATTTTTACATCATTAAATAGTATTATGTTACAATATATCACTTTTTAGTTAGTTAAAAGTATTCTTAACTTTACAATCTGATAGTTAACCCCAAACCACAATGAGATTATTTGTTCTTTTATTTATTTTATTTAGCTTAAACATAACTGCTCAAGCTACTTGGCAACCATTACCTAATATTACTTCTAACCCTAACAATCAACGTTTTGATGACGTGTTTTTTTTAAATGATAATTTAGGTTGGGCTGCAAATGGCTTTTATGCGTCTGTATACAAAACTACAGATGGTGGTATAACATGGTCAGAACAACTAAATCAAACGGATTTAGGTAGTAGTCATTATTTTAGAAATATTGAATTTTTAAATGAAGACGTAGGCTTTTTAGGCACTTTAAATGGTCTTTTTTACAAAACTACAGATGGTGGTATAACATGGACAACTATAACTAATATAACACCAAATCCAGTTGCTATTTGCGGATTAGATGCTGTTGGAACCTCAACAATTTATGGTTGTGGTGCTTACTTTAGTCCAGCTTTTATAATTAAATCTTCAGATAGTGGTAATAATTGGACATTTATAGACATGTCTGCGTACGCTGATGCTTTAGTAGAAATTTATTTTGAAACTGAAACTATTGGTTATGCTTCTGGAAAAAGTGCAACAGGAGGCATCATTTTAAAAACAATAGATGGCGGAACTTCCTGGACTGAAATATATAACTCCAATATTATTGGAGATTACGTTTGGAAAATACAAGTATTAGAAAACAACCCTAATATTATTTTTGGAGCTGTAGAGTCTACAGCAACCACATTAGGACAATTTATAAAGTCTATTGATGGAGGTTTAACATGGTTTAGTACTAACGCACCAGAAACCCATTTACAGGCAGTTGGATTTACATCCGAAACCCATGGATGGATTGGAGGACACAGCACAGGTTTTTACGAAACCACAGATGGAGGACTAACTTGGACCAACTTAAACATTGGTAATAATTTAAACCGAATATTTGTTACCTCATCAGGTCAAGCTTACGCATCAGGTACTACTATTTACAAATACACAGACCAAACTTTAAATACTGAAGATTTCTCTATACCAGCAAAATCGCCATTACAGGTTACATTACTAAAAAATCCAGTTGAAAGCAATCTTGAATTTTCAATAGATTTTAAAAGTGATGATAATTTATTAATCGAGCTTTATGACGCTAACGGTAGATTTGTCAAACAACTTTCTAGAGAAATAATTAAAACTAATGGTACCCAAAAACAGTATAAATTTCTGGTTACAGACTTAGCAACTGGAATCTATTTCTTGGATTTTCATAATAATAGTGGACGTCAAACAGTTAAGTTTATAAAACAATAGTTACACTTTTACATGTCCCCAATTTTCACCAGTTTTAATACGATGTAATTGCATTTCAGAAACCCCAAATTGTCGCGCTAAAATCTTTAATCTAGTACGTCTATTTGGATCAAAAAGACGCTTTTTAAGTCTAATCACCTCTGTTTCGGTTAATTTAGAGGACGTTATCACTTTTTTTCTAGTAAGATAATGCGGATTTTTAAATTGATGGATTTCCTTTTCACGTTTAGTTGCCCATTTTAAATTTTCGACTGCATTATTACTTTTATCGTAATCTAAGTGGATTACAAATTTTGCGTCTTCTGGTTTATCTAAATGATGTTGTGCAACTAATTTGTGAATATATCTTGCTGTACGCTTGCCATCTTTTTTTATAACAGGAACTGTACTATACCCATTAATAGGGTATTTGTTTTCTATCAAAACATCTACTCCATCTTCAACTTTACTAAGTCGTCCATGGTTTGATATTTTAAAAGACATATTTTCAGAAACATTGTCATCAAATTGGACAGGCTTCCATTTTTCATTGTAAAAATTTCTAATCATAATGTTAAGTTTATAAGGATTACTTACGCTATGATTAATAGCTATAGTTGCAAAATACAACTATTTTACGGAATATTAAGATACTTGTGTGTTTGTAGTGACACTTTCCATTTAGGATTAGCCATAACATAATCTACAATCATTGGTATCATTGTATCACGTTTACTCCATTCTGGTTGTAAATATAAAATACAATCTCCATTAACTTTAGCTGCTTGCGCTTCCGCAAACTTAAAGTCATCTTTATTATAGATAATACATTTTAACTCATGTGCCTTATCATAAACACCTTGAGTAGGCAGTTTCATTTTTTTTGGAGACAAGCAAATCCAATCCCATTGACCAGTTAACTCATAAGCACCAGAAGTTTCTATATGGATTTTACAACCTTCAGCCTTAAGCTTATCGGTTAATGCTGTCATATCCCAAGTTAATGGTTCTCCTCCTGTTACTACTACAGTATCGCTATACTTTTTAGCATTGGCAACTATTACATCTGTACTAGTTGGAGGATGTAAATCTGCATTCCAACTTTCTTTAACATCACACCAATGACAACCAACATCGCAACCACCAATTCTTATAAAATAAGCAGCAGTTCCTTTATGGAAACCTTCACCTTGGATAGTGTAAAACTCTTCCATTAAAGGCAACATTAATCCTTTGTTAACTAAATCTTGTGTCTCTTGCTTCATAGCTTGCAAATATAATCTTATCTAATGGAAAATTTAAGCATTTAAAGTTGAAAGTTTTCAATGATTTACGCTAAGATTAGTATTTTTACATCAAATATTTTTAGAATGAGTAGACAAGACGAATTTTTTAATCATATCACAGAAGGAAACACCTGTAAAGGCGACTACATAACGTTAGGTTCGGCAATGTTAGATGGTCAAACTATAAAAGATGCTTTTGTAAACGTACCATTAAAAACTATGAATAGACATGGTTTGATAGCTGGTGCAACTGGAACTGGTAAAACTAAAACATTACAAGTGTTGGCAGAAAACCTTAGTGATAAAGGGATTCCGGTCTTACTTATGGATATTAAAGGAGATTTAAGTGGTATCGCACAACCTAGTCCTGGACATGCTAAAATTGACGAACGTCATGCAAAAATAGGTTTACCCTTTCAAGCTAAAGGATTTCCTGTTGAAATCATGAGTTTATCCGAACAAAATGGTGTAAGATTACGTGCAACTGTTAGCGAGTTTGGTCCTGTATTACTATCTAGAATTTTGGATCTTACAGACACGCAATCTGGCGTTGTAGCAGTTATTTTTAAATATTGTGACGACAACAAACTACCCTTATTAGATTTAAAAGATTTTAAAAAAATATTACAATATTGCACTAATGAAGGTAAAGCAGAATTTCAGGACGAGTATGGTCGTATCTCTTCTGCATCAACAGGAGCGATTTTAAGAAAAGTTATCGAAATTGAGCAACAAGGAGGTGATTTATTTTTTGGCGAAAAAAGTTTTGAAGTCGAAGATTTATTACGCACCACTAGAGATGGTCGTGGTTACATAAACATTATTAGACTTACAGACATACAAGACAGACCAAAATTATTCTCGACATTTATGTTAAGTTTATTGGCCGAAATATATGAGACTCTACCAGAACAAGGTGACTCTGGGAAACCAGAATTAATCATGTTTATTGATGAAGCGCATTTGATATTTAATGAAGCTTCAAAAGCCTTATTAAATCAAATAGAAAGCATTGTTAAACTAATACGTAGTAAAGGTGTTGGTTTATACTTTGTAACACAAAACCCAACAGATGTACCAGAAGGTGTTTTAAGTCAATTAGGGTTAAAAATCCAACATGCTTTGCGTGCCTTTACAGCAAAAGACAGAAAAGCCATAAAGCTAACTGCACAAAACTATCCAGATACTGAATACTATGATACAGCAGATGTATTAACGTCATTAGGTACTGGAGAAGCGTTAGTGTCTGCTTTAAATGAAAAAGGAAGACCAACACCATTAGCTGCCACAATGATGCGTGCACCAATGAGTAGAATGGATGTGTTAACAGACGTAGAGTTGCAAAACTTATTGGACGACTCCAAGTTGGTTTTAAAATATAACGAAACCATAGATCGTGAAAGCGCGTATGAGCTTTTAAACAAAAAAATAGAAGCTGCTGAAGCCTTACAACTTGAAGAAGATAAAAAAGCTGAAAAAGAAAAAGCTGAAAAACAATCTAGATCAACAACCACTAGAAGACGTAGCACTGCACAAAACCCAATTATCAAAGTATTAACAAGTGCTACATTTATTAGAAGCGTTTTTGGAATTTTAAAACGCGTGATGAAATAATCACTTTTATAAAAAAGAATTTAAAAACAAAATCATTTCGCTTAAGCGGAAACAAAACCAATATAACCTCAATGAAAAAAACAATAGTAACCTTAGGTCTTTTAGCTGTGCTAGTAACGTCATGTAACAAAGCTGCAGATCCATATTTAGTGCAAAACCAAAATATTGGATTATTAACAGACTCAACCCAAGTCAAGGATTTAAAAACTATCTTTATCAACGACTCAGTAATAAGTCCAATTGCTGGAGACGAGTTTACAGGTGCTTTAAATACTATTGAAATTTACGAAAAAGGAGGTAAACACCTATTAAGCATAACACCAAAACAAGCATTAGACTCTACTGCTACAATCTCTAGTATCAAGATAAAAGACTCGAGATTTAAAACAGACAAAGGGATAACTAGCAATAGTACTTTTGGAGATATTAAAGCAAAATATACTATTACAAGCATTCAAAATTCATTTAAAAGTGCTTCCGTTTTTGTTAAAGAAAGCGATGCGTTTTTCTTAATTGATAAAAATGAATTACCATCAGAGTTTAGATTTGATATGAACAAAAAAATAGAGGAAGCAAACATACCAGAAACCGCTAAGATTAAACACTTTATTTTAGGTTGGTAGATATAATATTAAAGCTAAAATGAATACCAAGAATTTACCTAATGACATTATAAAATGGTGGGAAAGTAAACGATGGCTATTTAACTTACTAAATGCTTTATTTGGTATTATAGGTTTAATAAGTTTTGCTGACTATTTTCAAATAGAAGAAGCTATAGGACTAGTTATCTATATTGTAACAGCAAACGTCTTGTATTCCTCAGGAATGCTTTTAGAAATTGCTGATTTTTATTATTTTAATAACAAATTAGGTGTCAATAAAATTAGACTTTTACTTTTAACATTAGGACTACTATTTTCATGTGGTATAACAATACTTGGCGTGATTATACATTACGCTGCTAATTTTTAATAAAATGAAAGAAAAAAAATATAAAATCCAAAACAGCCCATTTGTTGTACCAACAACTGATGGTAAAGTTATTGAAGAGCACTTTGGGTTAGCCACAGATGGTAATAAAGATATTAGTATAGCACATATGATTGCTCCAGCAGGTTGGAGTGAACCTTTTCAAACACCAGCTTTTGATGAGTACACTTATATTATTAAAGGTAAAAAACAGTTTATTATTGATGGAGAAGAAATAATACTTGAAGCTGGACAATCCATTAAAATTGAAAAAAATACACGTGTACAATACTCCAATCCTTTTACAATTGCTTGCGAGTATATTGCTATTTGTACTCCAGCATTTTCAATGGATTTAGTAAACAGAGAAGACTAAAAAAAATGAAAAAGAAAATCGCAAAAGTACTTCCTAAAATAATTGGTAACGGTTTAAATGCGGTTAGTTATGTTGCACCTAAATTTGCTAGCGCAAAAGCATTAGACATTTTTGCAACACCTAGACAAGGACGTTTTAAAGACAAACATCAACCGTTTTTAAATACAGCTAACCAATACACTTTAAACTATCAAGACCACACCATACAAACTTACCATTGGATAGGTACAAAAAAAACCATCTTACTTGCACATGGTTGGGAAAGCAATACTTTTAGATGGAAAAAATTAGTGGAAGCTTTAAAGGATTTAGATTACAATGTGGTATCCTTAGATGGTCCTGCTCATGGTAAATCTAGTGGTACACAGTTTAATGCTATTTTGTATTCCGAGTTTTTAAATGTTGTTGCAAAACATTACAAGGCTAACGTAATTGTTGGCCATTCAGTTGGTGGAATGGCATCTGTGTTTTTTCAACATAAATACCAAAATGACGCTTTACAAAAAATGATTTTGCTTGGCGCACCTTCAGAGTTTACAAATGTTTTTAAAAACTATGTTAACATGTTAGGGTTTAATAAGCGCATTGAAAATGGACTAAATCAGCTAGTTTTAGAACGTTTTAATTATATGCCTTCACATTTCTCGGCAGCTAAATTTTCAAAAGAAATTAATTTAGAAGGACTTATAATCCACGATAAAGGTGATAAGATTATACAATATGACGAGGCTGAGCTAATTTCATCTAACTTTAAAAATTCAACATTACTAACTACAGATGGTTTTGGTCATGGATTACGTGATGATAGCGTAAACAAAGCTGTTATTAATTTTATTAAAGCATAATATATTTTGGAAGAAAAATTAACAAGACTTAATAAATACCTTAGCGAAGCTGGTTTTTGCTCGCGTCGTGAAGGTGATAAATTAATTGATGCTGGACGTGTTACAATTAATGGCGTTGTACCAGAAATGGGCACAAAAGTAAGTCCAAGTGATGTTGTTGCTGTCGATGGTGAAATTATTAAAAACAATACTGACAAGCCAATTTACCTTGCTTTTAATAAACCTGTAGGTATTGTATGTACCACAGATACCTCTGTTGAAAAAGACAATATTATAGATTATATAAACTATCCAAAACGTATTTTTCCTATTGGACGTTTAGATAAGTTAAGTGATGGATTAATTTTTATGACCGACGATGGTGATATTGTAAACAAAATTTTACGTGCTAGTAACAATCACGACAAAGAGTATGTTGTGACTGTAGACAAGCCTATATCACAAACCTTTATTAACAGAATGGCAAGTGGTATTTATCTAGAAGATTTAGATCGTACGACTAAAAAATGTTCGGTTAAAAAAATAGACTCGCATACCTTCAGGATTATTTTAACACAAGGTTTAAATAGACAAATTAGGCGTATGTGCGAATATTTAACCTATGAAGTGACCTCTTTAAGACGTGTTAGAATCATGAATATTAAGTTGGATGTTCCTGTTGGAGAATACAGAGAATTTACAGAAAAAGAGCTAAAAACACTGCATTTGCTTTTAGAGGATTCGACCAAGATACACGAAGCTAAAATAGCAAAAGACAGTCCCTCTAGATCTAATAGACCTGTTAAAGACACACCAACTAAAGACAGAGCCAAACCAAAAGATCAACCTAGTAGAGAATCTTCTAAAGGAGAGCGACCTAATCGTGAACGACCAATTAGAAACAGACGCAAAGACCATTAAATAATGAGTACAGTATCACCTTTTCATTTAGCCATTCCTGTTTACAACCTAGAGGAGTGTCGTCTGTTTTACAGAGATGTTTTAAACTGCGAAGAAGGAAGAAGTAGCGACCATTGGGTAGACTTTAACTTTTTTGGTCACCAATTAGTAATTCATTATAAACCTAAAACTAACGACGTTGAAACTGCAAATCAAGTGGATGGTAAGCATGTACCAGTACCACATTTTGGTGTAGTTTTAGATTGGGACGCTTTCGCGGAATTTGAAGCGCATTTAAAAAATAAAAATATTCAGTTTATTATTGAACCTTATGTTAGATTTGAAGGTTTAGTTGGCGAGCAAAAAACAATGTTTTTTAAAGACCCTTCTGGTAATGCCTTAGAGTTTAAAACATTTAGAGATCAGTCACAGTTGTTTGCAAAGTAACTTTCACTGGGTTTAGTTTAGGCAAACCCAACTAGTATTATAAAATTTACACCTCACAGATTTTAAAAACCTGTGAGGTCTTTTTTTACACTCATGCTTTCCAAAACTGACTATAAAAATTGTCAGTTTTTAATAATTTTTGAAGTAATAATCTATTATTGTTTAGTTAACAAAATCTTTTCAGTGGGTAAAACTTAATCTGCTAAACCAGTTTGTTGTAATGGAGTAACTTGTGCCTTACAGCTATAAAAAGTTAAGATAAATAAACCTAAAATTACTATTCTTTTTTATTATAAGTGATATTCATATATGCTGTTATTGTTCTTATTTAGTGTTATAATATTTGTTAGACCAAAAAAAAGGCACGTAAATAAGCAAAAACAATGGTAATAAAGCTAATTGAACTATAATTACATAATTTGGCCAATCACCCAACAAATCTAGTACTGATCCAGAAAGTGGTTTATTATTTAAATAAGAATAGTTGGCATCCAACAGGTAGTTAATTACCATAATTATCAAAACATAAACCTGCAGTACTACAAAAGATTTAAATACACTTTTAAATTTTGGTCGCATTTTTAAGACCACTATAGCATAGGCTATAATTGTTAAAAGCCCAAGATGAACAATCCAATACCTTATATAATCATAACTAGGAAATCCTACCTCAATATCTGGAGTAATAACGCCTTGCGATGTACCTACTATGGTCCAAAATAATAAGATTTCGAAGAGTAAAAATCGTCTTGTTAAAGTGAATATAAATATAAACAAAGCCATAAAGCTACATAAAAACAAGGGTAAATCTGTTTGTAAACTGTAACCACCTTGTCCAATTTTATACAAATGAAAAATAGCCATAAAACCAGACACAAAAATACCTAAGCCTTTAAATACTTTAAACTTTAGATGATCTGATTGTGTTTTGATTAGATAAAATAAAAACCAACACAAAATTACAGCCACAACTATTGGCAGAAGATGCTCTAAACTTCCAAACTGAACACGAGATAGTATTTGCATAAAAAAACCTGAAATGATTAATTTCAGGTTTAAAAATAAGTAATTAATTTTTATTAGATTTTCTGTGACGTTCTCTAGCTAATAAAGTGTTTTTTAATAACATGGCTATAGTCATTGGTCCTACTCCACCAGGAACAGGTGTGATGTGACTAGCTTTTTTACTAACATTTTCAAAATCAACATCACCAGTTATACGGTAACCTCTTTCTTTAGTGTCGTCAGGTACTCTAGTAATACCCACATCTATAATAACAGCATCATCTTTTACCATTTCTGCTTTTAAAAAGTTTGGTACACCTAACGCAGAAATTATAATGTCTGCTTGACTTGTAATTTGTGTAATATTTTTAGTGTGACTATGTGTTAAGGTTACTGTACTGTTACCAGGAAACCCTTTACGACCCATTAAAATACTCATAGGACGACCAACAATATGAGAACGACCAATAACCACTGTGTGCTTACCTTTAGTGTCTACGTTATATCTGTCTAACAATTCTAAAATACCAAATGGTGTTGCTGGAATAAAGGTAGACATGTCTAATGCCATTTTACCAAAATTCATTGGATGAAACCCATCCACATCCTTATCTGGATGCACAGCCATTAAAACTTTTTGTGTATCTATTTGTTCTGGTAATGGTAACTGAATAATAAAGCCATCAATATCAGGATTATTATTAAGCTCGTCAATTTTATCTAACAATTCAACTTCACTGGTTGTATTAGACAATCTAACCATAGTAGATTCAAAACCAACACGCTCACAAGCTCTAACTTTACTTCCTACGTAAGTCAAACTTGCACCATCGTTACCTACAATAACTGCTGCTAAATGAGGAACTTTTTCGCCATTAGCTTTCATCTTGTCGACTTCCGCTTTGATTTCGTTTTTAATATCGTTGCTGACTTTTTTACCGTCTAGAATTGTCATATTTTATAGTTGTGTGTGTTAGTTAATTATATAAAATAAAAAAACATGAGTTACCTCATGTTTTTCATTGCATTCATCATTGCTTTTCCTTTTCCACCTTGCATCATTTTCATCATCTTACTCATTTGATCAAATTGCTTCAGTAATTGGTTAACTTCTTGAACCGAAGTACCAGATCCTTTACCAATTCGTTTTTTACGACTAGCATCAATAATAGATGGATTAGTACGCTCTTTAACTGTCATCGAGTGAATAATAGCTTCGATACCTTTAAAAGCATCATCGTCTATATCTATATCTTTCATCATTTTTCCAGCACCAGGAATCATTCCAATAAGGTCTTTCATATTACCCATTTTCTTGATTTGCTGAATTTGCTTTAAGAAGTCGTCAAAACCAAATTGATTTTTAGCGATTTTCTTTTGTAATTTTCTAGCTTCTACCTCATCAAATTGTTCCTGAGCACGTTCTACTAAAGAGACAACATCTCCCATTCCAAGAATACGATCTGCCATACGTGAAGGATAGAATACATCAATCGCTTCCATCTTCTCTCCTGTACCAATAAACTTAATTGGTTTATTTACTACAGATTTAATAGATATTGCTGCTCCACCACGTGTATCTCCATCTAATTTTGTTAAGATAACACCATCAAAGTTTAAAACATCATTAAAGGCTTTTGCTGTATTTACAGCATCTTGACCTGTCATAGCGTCTACTACAAATAATGTTTCTTGTGGTTGTATTGCTTTGTGAATATTAGAAATTTCTTTCATCATCGCCTCATCCACAGCTAAACGACCTGCTGTATCAATAATAACGACGTTATGTCCATTTTGCTTTGCATGCGCAATACCTGCTTGAGCAATAGCTACTGGATCTGTGTTTCCTTTATCACTATAAACATCAACTTTTATTTGATCTCCTACAACGTGTAACTGATCAACAGCTGCTGGACGATAGACGTCACACGCAACTAATAAAGGTTTTTTAGTTTTTTTGGTTTTTAAAAAGTTGGCTAATTTACCAGAAAAAGTAGTTTTACCAGACCCTTGTAAACCAGACATTAATATAATAGTTGGTGTACCAGACATGTTTATGCCTTCTACATCTCCTCCCATTAATTCAGTTAATTCGTCTTTAACGATTTTAACCATTAATTGTCCTGGTTGTAACGTTGTTAATACGTTTTGACCTAGTGCTTTTTCTTTTACTCTATTAGTAAATTCTTTAGCAATTTTAAAGTTAACATCGGCATCTAAAAGTGCTCTACGTACTTCTTTTAGGGTTTCGGCAACGTTTACTTCTGTAATGCTACCATGTCCTTTTAGTACGTGTAACGCTTTATCTAACTTTTCGCTTAAATTATTAAACATAATTTTTTCTGTTTTTAAGAAGCACAAAAATAGCAATTTGAAGCGTATTTACGAAGTTTCATATATAAATAATTCCATAAAAAAAGGCTACTAAAATTAGCAACCTTTTAAACATGATAATAATTAACTTAACTAAAACTAAATTTTTAATAGTTAGACTATCTAATGACTATATTATAATTATGTGATTATTTAATTATGTGCAGTCTTCAACTGTTATAACTATTGTAAATATTTGATATATATCAGGATTACTATATTGCGCTACCCTAACGTAAATGGTCTGCGGATTTGTAACATTTGTAAAGGTCGATGTCAATGAATTGGTGTTATTAACAGCATCATCATAAGATATATGATAACTAATACCAACATTACTTTGATCGCAATCTTGATAAAATTCATCTAAATTAAAAGTCTCTATTAAATCTCCATCCGCATCACAAATAGTGAGATTTATATCTTCAAAACAGCTAAATGGGTTTGGACTGCAATTTTGGGTCAATATGAGTTCTGAATCTTCCTGTTCTAAAACTAATTGTTCTGATTCACATTGTACAACTTCCCATTGTCCATTATAATTGTCTAATCCGCTAATTGTAATAAACACATACACATTCCCATCTATAGTCGTAATATCCCAAGTACCATTAAATAACATATCGCCTTCGTATAAAACAGTTATGTTATTATCTTCCTGAAAATTAAAATGGGTCAAGTAAGGTGAAAACCCATTTATTGTTGGTAACTGATCACAATCCATTAAATAATTAGCTATAGCTGTTTGGGTACAAGAACTTACACTGTCACAGCTATTACCTTCTAAGGTTATACTAGATTGTAAGGCTTGATTAGAATTTACTACAATTTGTTGCTCATCAGGTAAAACCATGGTGATAGGAAAGTTTAAACTAGCTACAATAGAGGTTTCTAACGTTTGCAAAAATAAATACAATGCTTCATCATTATCTATAGTTACGATATCTGCTAACTGGAAATCTGCATCATAAATGGAAACAGTCAATGGAAATTCAAAATCCAAACAATTAATATCTTCATCCAATGCAATTGTGCTAATTAAATTGAATAACGTAGAATTATATTCTAGTGTTTCACTTTGTTGATCAACACTATTAATAGTTTCATTTTGACAATTAAAAAATAAGCCAAACACTAATAATAGTTTAAAAAGAGGTTGTTTAAATTTCATTAAAATCACATATTTAATACACTAGTAGTCAGTATATGTTTTACATTGTTTCAAGTATAAAACAGTTGTTTATTTAAAATACCTACCTGATTATCAAAAAAAATAGTTCTATTTTGTAGTACTTTAATAAAATTATGTCAAAACAGTTATATAAAAATATTTGTGATAAATCCCGATTCGAGGCATTTTTTAAAAAGCACGCAAAAAGCTTACATAGCTTTTTATATTACAAGTTTGGAGACCGTTTAAATCCAGAAGACAAAACCCAAGAAGCTTTTATAAAGCTGTGGGAAAATTGTAAAAAAGTAAGTCCCGATAAAGCTAAAAGTTATGTTTTTACAATTGCAAACAACTTAATGCTAAATGAGGTTGCACACCAAAAAGTAGTCCTAAAACACCAACAGACAAAAACAACACATCAAACCAATTTATCTCCGGAATTTTTAATGGAAGAAGATGAATACCGTCAAAAGTTAGAAAAAGCTATAGCTAATTTAACTGAAGCACAACGGGTTGCCTTTTTAATGAATCGTGTGGAAGGTAAACGTTTTAAAGAAATTGCTGCACTTTTGGACATTAGTACCAAAGCTGTAGAAAAACGCATTTATGGTGCCTTAAAAAAATTAAGACAAGAAATAGATGGGTTATAAATTTTATTTTTTTACCCTAAGGGTAGGAATTTTCCGGATGGTCTTGTTATATAGTTAGATTAAAGTTATGAATAAAGAAGCACTAATATTAAAATGGTTGGACAACGACCTAACTCCTCAAGAACTTGAAACGTTTAAAGCGCTTGAGGACTATGAGGCTATAGTAAAATTATCTAATTACAGTCAAGGTTTTAAAGCGCCAGAGTTTAACACTGACCAGACTTTACAAACAATACTTACCAGTATTGAACAACCGCCAAAAAGACAAACTAATTGGCTATCTCCTTTACTTAAAATTGCAGCTATTTTAGCAATATGTTTTGGCGCCTATTATTATACCACAACGTTAGACACCACTATTAATACATATTATGCAGAAAAGTCATTAATACAACTACCGGACAACTCTGAAGTTAATTTAAATGCCTTATCCAAAATCACTTATAATCCAAAACAATGGACAGACAATACACGCAGCCTTAAATTGGAAGGTGAAGCCTTTTTTAAAGTTAAAAAAGGAAGCACCTTTAATGTTGTTACAACATCAGGAATAGTAACCGTTTTGGGAACAGAATTTAATGTTAAGCAACGTCAAAATTATTTTGAAGTTACCTGCTATGAAGGCTTAGTTAATGTGACTTTTAACAGTACTGAAACCAAATTAAAAGCAGGAGATTCCTTTTTAATAATTAATAACAAACCTATTGAGCGGTTAACTTTAAATGCAAAAAAACCAGATTGGTTAAACAGTCTAAGTAGTTTTATTAGCGTACCTTTAAGCGAAGTTTTAGACGAGTTTGAAAGACAGTATAATGTAAAAATTGATGCTAAAACGATTAAACAAGACGAATTGTTTTCGGGTAAGTTTACACACAATGACATTAATATAGCATTACAGTCCATAACACAACCACTACAATTACGCTATAAAAAAGTTAACAAAACCATTATTTTAACGCGTGAATAAATCGTTAAAAAAGACCCTATTATTAATTATTGCATTAGCCTTTAGCTTTTCTTTTTATGCCCAAAATAAAAAACTCCCTTTATTAGATGTCCTATCTACCATAGAGTATCAGTATAAAGTTAGTTTTTCTTATGCAGACAAAGTTATTAAGGGTGTTTTTGTGACGTTTGATAGCAAGGATTCTTTAGATGATATGTTATCAAAAATAGAACTCGAAACTGACATAAAATTCAACAAATTAGACGACCATTTTATTACCGTTACAGGCAATATAAATGGTTTTTCTTTTCAAAAATTAGACGAAATTACTATCTCTAATTACTTAACCACTGGTATAGACAAAAACAAATCTGGTCATATAACCATATCACCAAAATCCTTTGAAATTTTACCTGGTTTAATTGAACCTGATATACTACAAACCATACAAGCCATACCTGGTGTTTTAAGTGTAGATGAAACCGTATCTAATATTAATGTTAGAGGAGGAACACATGATCAAAACCTTATTTTATATGACGGAATAAAAATGTATCAATCAGGACACTTTTTTGGATTAATATCGGCTTTTAATCCGTATTTAACAAAACACGTCTCTGTTATAAAAAATGGAACAAGCGCACGATTTGGTGACGGAATTAGTAGTATGATTGACATGAAATTATCGGATAATATAGATGCCGATTTTAGCGCTGGAATAGGCATAAATATGATTACTGCAGATGGTTTTGCTATTATACCATTAACACCAAAAACACAACTACAATTAGCAACTAGACGTGCTATTACTGACCTACTAAATACACCAACGTATAATCAATATTTTAAACGTGTGTTTCAGGACTCTGAAGTGTCTAACACAGAACATTCGTTTAAAGACAATCAAACCTTTAGGTTTAGTGATATCTCATTAAAACTCTTACACAATATTACAGAAAAAGATAAATTACGTTTTACATTATTAAGTGTATTTAATCAATTAGATTTTGAGGAGTCCTCAAATAGTGATGCCTCAGTAAATAACAGTAATCAACTAAAACAACAAAACAGAGCATCTGCTATACAATATCAACATATTTGGAATAACAAATTCAACACCACAATTAAAGGGTATTACTCAAATTACGATTTAAGATCTTCGGACTATGATATGGCAAACAACCAACGTTTAATACAAGAAAATAAAGTAGTTGATACTGGTTTTAATATTGATGCTTACTATGATTTTAATACCTCTTTTTCAATTAATGGAGGTTATCAATTTAACGAAGTTTCGGTAAGTAATTTAGAAGAAACAAATGACCCTTTTTTAGATGTAAACCTAAAGCGAAGCTTAACAGCACATAGCGTCTATGCCGAAACGATATTACAATCCAAAAACAAAAAATCTTTAATTAAACTAGGGTTTCGTCATAATTACTTCAAAAATTTTAAAATAGGTGTTTTAGAACCAAGGTTACATATTAGTCAACGCTTTTTAAAACATTTTAGAGCCGAACTTTCAGGTGAATATAAAAGTCAAACCACTTCACAGTTAATAGATTTACAAAACGACTTTTTAGGTGTAGAAAAGCGTCGATGGGTTTTGGCTAACAATAATACCATTCCAATTCAAAAAAGTAAGCAGTTAGGTTTAGGGCTAACTTATAATAAAAACAAATTATTATTAAGTATTGAAGGCTATTATAAAACGGTTAATGGCGTGACTACCCGAAGTCAAGGATTGCAAAACCAATATCAATTTATTAATGTTAATGGAGGTTATGATGTTAAGGGTATTGATGTATTAGCCAACAAACAAATTAACCGTTTTAGTACATGGATAGGCTATAGTTATAGCAATAATAATTATACGTTTAAAGACTTAAATAACAGTAACGCTTTCCCTAGTAATTTTGATATAAAACATCAAATTAATTATGGTAGCACGTATAGTTGGCAACAACTAAAATTAGCTTTTGGTATCAATTGGCATTCTGGTAAACCTTACACGCAAGTCAATGACAATACGCCTATAATTAATAACACTATTAATTATAATGCACCAAACAGTAGTAGGTTAAGCTCCTATATTAGAGCAGATCTATCTGCTACATATCAATTTAAACTAGGCGAAAATAAAGCTGTTGTTGGAGCGTCTGTATGGAATATTCTTAACAGAGAAAATATACTAAACACCTATTATACTATTGATAATAATAAAGTCACTACTATTGAAAACACATCATTAGGGATAACACCAAATGTTAGTTTTAGAGTTTCGTTTTAGTTTGACTTTCTGAAAAAAATCCTATAATTTCGTTAACTCTTATAATAGTCTCTATAATTTTATGAGGCTAGATAAACAATATAAAAACATATAGATACTAAAACAATTATGGAACATTTAAAAAATAGAAAAGCAATAATTACAGGAGGAAGTAAAGGTTTAGGTAAAGCTACTGCTATTGCTTTTGCTAAAGAAGGGATTGATGTTGCAATTACTGGAAGAAATGAAGCAGACTTACAGGAAACCGTAACCCAATTAAAAGCATTAGGTGTCAATGCAATTTATGCTGTTTTTGATGTAGGTAATTACGAGGCTGTTAAAGACGGAATAAAAACTATTATAGACCAATTAGGAAAAGTAGACATTTTAGTAAATAATGCAGGAATAGCTGCTTTTGGGTCTTTAAATGATATGGAAGTTGACCAATGGAGTAAAATTATTCAAACCAACGTTATGGGAATGTATTACGTAACTAAAGAGGTTTTACCATATTTAATAAACCAAAACGAAGGAGATATTATTAATATATCATCAACTGCTGGATTAAATGGTAATGCTAATACATCTGCTTATTCTGCATCAAAATTTGCTGTGATTGGTATGTCAGAGTCTTTAATGAAAGAGGTAAGAAAAAATAATATTAGAGTTTGTACTTTAACTCCAAGTACAATTGCATCTGATATGTCTATTAATTTAGGTATCGCAGATAAAAACTCTGAAGACAGTGTTTTACAACCAGATGATTTTGCAGAGTTAATTGTAGCTGGACTAAAACTACCTAGAAGAGCAATGCTTAAAAGCGCTGCATTATGGTCTACAAATCCTTAAAAAATTGACAAAAAAAAGCCTCTTTATTTAAAGAGGCTTTTTATTTATAAGTATTGTCTTTTAATCCCTAATTAAAGGCATTGTGCTGCATCGCAACAAACCTTCTTGTTTTGCTATTTCGGCATAAGGCACTTCTTCTACTGTAAACCCTTTGTCGCGCAACCAAGTATTAAGTCTAGTAAAGTTTTTTTCTGAAATAATAACGTCTTCAGAAATACTAAAAATATTACTATTCATGTTAAACATTTCTTCTTTAGATATAATAAAACAATTGTCCTTTCCAAAGTAATTTAACAACCATTCATACTCAGTTTGGTCTCTAAAACCTTCTTTATGTAAAATTGCTTTATCAGTACCTATTGGTTGAAAACAACAATCTAAATGCAGTGCATTATCATAAGCATTAGTTTGCGATTTATTTAAATCAAAACTTTTAACTTTTTTATGCGGAAACTGTTGTGTTATATAATCTACTCCTGCTTGATTTGTTCTAGCTACGATATAGTCTGAATAATCGTCACCTCTATAAGTTCCAATAAAGATATAGTCATTGCAAAGCATTACGTCTCCTCCTTCGATGTGTACTTCCTCAGGTGGACGGATCACTTTTTTAGGGTCTATTGTATCAATTAAGTATTGAATAGCATCTAATTCATTTTCTCTTTCGGGTAGTATGTTTGCTTTTACAAACACATCATCAATTACAAAAGCAATATCTCTTGCAAAAATCTGATTGCAATTCTTTATTAATTCTGGTCTATAAACTTTTACATCGTATTTTTCAAATATCTTAGCTACAGCCTCCATTTCATTGACCATATCTGCTTCAATTGGGTAAGTACCTGCTTTGATATGCAAATACGATTTTGGGTCGTATGCTTCTTCTAGTTTTGGTGTTGGACCATTACTAACTGCTGTTCCTAAAACGACTGCTCTTAATCTAGAGGTTTCGTTTTTTACGTTTAGTTTTAACATAAAGTAAAGATATAAAAAAGCTTCATAATGATTT
Organism: Olleya sp. UBA1516; assembly: GCF_002323495.1. Classification (NCBI taxonomy): domain Bacteria; kingdom Pseudomonadati; phylum Bacteroidota; class Flavobacteriia; order Flavobacteriales; family Flavobacteriaceae; genus Olleya; species Olleya sp. UBA1516. The sequence continues at coordinate 22,049 of NZ_DCQO01000010.1, read as the reverse complement.
ATGAAGCTTTTTTTAATATTAATAATTGAAATCTATCTTTCAGAAATTGATTTGAAAGACCTTAAGTTTTCTCCAATATATATTTGTCTTGGACGTCCAATTGGTTCCTTACGGTTACGCATTTCTTTCCATTGTGCAATCCAACCTGGCAAACGTCCTAAAGCGAACATAACGGTAAACATTTCTGTTGGGATTCCCATACCTCTATAAATAATACCAGAATAGAAATCTACGTTTGGATATAATTTACGATCTACAAAATATGAATCGCTTAAAGCTTCTTCTGCTAATCCTTTAGCAATATCTAATACAGGATCATCGATTCCTAAATCTCCTAATACTTCATCAGCAGCTTTTTTAATGATTTTTGCTCTTGGATCAAAGTTTTTATATACTCTGTGTCCAAAGCCCATTAAACGGAAAGGATCTTCTTTATCCTTAGCTTTAGCCATATATTTTTTAGTGTCTCCACCATCTTCCTTAATTGCTTCAAGCATCTCTAAAACTGCTTGATTTGCTCCACCATGTAATGGTCCCCAAAGTGCTGAAATACCTGAAGATAAAGATGCAAATAAACCTGCGTGAGATGATCCTACTATTCTAACTGTAGATGTAGAACAGTTTTGCTCATGATCTGCATGTAAAATTAATAACTTATCTAAAGCATTAACTAGGATTGGATTTTGTGTATAGTCCTGATTAGGTTTTTTAAACATCATTTTAAGGATGTTTTCTACATAGCCTAAGTTATCATCTCCATAATCTAATGGTAAACCTTTTTGCTTACGCATTGTCCATGCTACTAACACCGGAAATTTACCCATAATCTTACATACAGTATTGTACATATCCTCTTCTGAGTCTACGTTTACCGATGATGGGTTAAATGCTGTTAAAGCACTTGTTAAAGAAGAAAGGACACCCATTGGATGTGCTGACTTAGGAAATGCATCTAAAATTTTCTTTACATCGTCATCAACAACTGACTGCTCCTTAATATCTTTTTCAAATTTACTAAGTTGCTCTTTAGTTGGTAATTCACCAAAAATTAATAAAAACGCTACCTCAAGGAAATCTGCTTTTTCAGCTAATTCTTCAATAGAATAACCTCTGTATCTTAAAATTCCTTTTTCTCCATCTAAAAAAGTAATAGCACTCTCACATGATCCTGTATTTTTATAACCTGGATCAATAGTTGTCACACCACCTGTAACAGCTCTAAGATTTTTGATATCTATTCCTATTTCATTTTCAGTACCTACAATTAAGGGAAATTCGTGTTTTTCTCCATTAATTTCAAGCGTTGCTTTATTTGACATGTATATTGATTTAATGTATGTTTATTTAGAATTGTAAATTTACAAAAACTATAACGATTTAGAAAGGGTATTTATAATGGTTTTAACAATTTTAGTATAGGTTTAATTTATCAATATGAATAAAACTAAAAAAGCCTTTCAACTTACGCTGAAAGGCTTTGTATTTAGAATAGTAAATTACTTATCTTTTAATCTTGAATGCTTTATCTTTTGGATAGTAAGCTACTTCACCTAATTCTTCTTCAATACGAAGTAATTGGTTGTATTTAGCCATACGATCACTACGAGATGCAGATCCTGTTTTTATCTGTCCACAATTAAGTGCTACTGCTAAATCTGCAATTGTATTATCCTCAGTCTCTCCTGATCTATGAGACATTACTGAAGTATATCCTGCGTTATGAGCCATATTTACAGCAGCAATAGTTTCGGTTAAAGTACCAATTTGATTTACTTTTATTAAGATAGAATTAGCAATATCTTCTTTTATTCCTCTTGATAATCTTTCTACATTGGTAACAAATAAATCATCACCTACTAATTGTACTTTATCACCAACTTGTTCAGTTAAATATTTCCAACCTTCCCAGTCGTTTTCATCCATACCATCTTCAATAGAAATAATAGGGTAGTTTCTAGACAATTCTGCTAAGTAATCTGCTTGTTCTTTACTTGAACGTACTTTACCAGTTTCGCCTTCAAATTTAGAATAATCGTAGTTTCCATTAACATAAAATTCTGCAGCAGCACAATCTAAAGCAATCATTACATCGTCTCCAAGTGTATATCCTGCATTTTTAACAGCTATTGCGATAGTATCCAAAGCATCCTCAGTACCATCTAAAGTTGGTGCAAAACCACCTTCATCACCTACAGCTGTACTTAAACCTCTGTCATGTAATACTTTTTTCAGGTTATGAAAAATTTCTGTTCCCATTTGTAATGCATGAGAAAAGTTTTTGGCTTTGACTGGCATAACCATAAACTCTTGAAATGCGATAGGTGCATCACTATGTGATCCTCCGTTAATGATATTCATCATTGGCACTGGTAATGTATTTGCACTAACGCCTCCAATGTATCTATATAATGGCATCCCTAATTCTGCAGCAGCAGCTTTAGCAACAGCTAAAGATACTCCCAAAATAGCATTGGCACCTAACTTAGATTTATTAGGTGTACCGTCTATTTTACACATTAATGTATCTACATAATTTTGTTCAAAAACATTAACTCCTAAAAGCTCTTCAGCTAGAATATTATTTACATTATCTACAGCTTTACTAACTCCTTTACCCATGTATTTAGGTCCTCCATCACGTAACTCTACAGCTTCATGTTCTCCTGTTGAAGCTCCAGAAGGTACTGCTGCTCTACCAACATAACCGTTTTCTGTTTCAACATCTACTTCTACCGTTGGATTTCCTCTGGAATCAAAAATTTGTCTTGCGTGAACATTAATTATAATACTCATATGTGTGTGATTTTAGTTTATTAATTTCAAATTTAACGTTTAATTTTCAGCTATATATAGGATTTATAATAGAAATACATAAAATTTTATCTATAACGTTTTAGTAAAATAAAAAAGACAACGAAACTTTAAAATCGTTGTCTTTTTAATATTATTTATTTTTTATATTACTTATAAATTGGTCAAATAAATAGGATGAGTCATGTGGTCCTGGACTTGCTTCTGGATGATATTGTACAGAGAACACGTTTTTAGATTTCATCTTTAAACCTGCAACTGTATTATCGTTTAGATGCACATGCGTGATTTCAATGTCTGGATGCGCTTCAGCCTCTTCCCTATTTACTGCAAATCCATGGTTTTGAGATGTAATTTCACCCTTACCTGTAATTAAGTTTTTAACGGGATGATTTATTCCTCGATGTCCATTATGCATTTTGTAAGTCGAAATTCCGTTAGCTAAAGCGATTACTTGATGTCCTAAACAAATACCAAATAATGGCAAATCTCTTTTTATAACTTCTTTAGCTAATGCTTGAGCTTCTACCAATGGTTCTGGGTCACCTGGTCCATTAGACAAGAAATATCCATCAGGATTCCATGAATTTAAATCTTCAAATGTTGCATTGTAAGGAAATACTTTAACATAAGCCTCTCTTTTAACTAGGTTACGTAAAATATTCTTTTTTATACCTATGTCTAATGCAGCTATTTTGATTGGAGCATTTTCATCACCAATAAAATATGGCTCTTTGGTAGATACTTTTGATGCTAACTCTAGTCCACTCATAGATGGTACATCTGCTAACTGTTGCTTTAAACCATCTATATTATCTACATCTGTGGATATAATAGCATTCATGACACCATTGTCTCTAATATAACTAACTAAGGCTCTGGTATCCACATCTGAAATTGCAAGTAGATTATGCTTGTTAAGAAAGTCCTCTAAAGATCCGTTTGAGTCAACTCTTGAAAAATCATAACTAAAATTTTTACAGATTAATCCCGAAATTTTAATCGAGTCCGATTCGTTTTCGTTATCATTAACACCATAATTACCAATATGAGCATTGGTTGTTACCATAAGTTGACCAAAATATGAAGGATCTGTAAAAATTTCTTGATATCCAGTCATTCCTGTGTTGAAGCAAATTTCTCCAAATGCTGTTCCTTCTTTACCAACAGCTTTTCCATGAAAAATGGTGCCATCCTCTAATAAGATCAGAGCTTTTTTTAATCTTTGATATTTCATAATTCTAAAAGTTTCACAAAATTGCATAAAAAAAAGGATAATCTAAAATAGATTACCCTTTTTTAATGTCTTGCATCTTAATTAATGCTATAATAATTAAATATCTTGACAACATCTGCTTCCTCTTTGTAAGATAAATCATTATCGTCAACAAATTTTTCGACTAACTTTTTCTTGTCACCAAGTAATTTTAAAATTGATTTCTTTTTCAATTTAAATTCTTCCGTAGTTACTCCATCTTTTGAAACTGCATAACTATCATTAACAACATATTTATCTGGAGATGTTTTTTGCTTAGTCATTACATTAATCTGACCATCTTTAATTATCGCTTCGTATCTTTTTAAAAGCTTAACCGTAGCATGTGGCGTTAATTCAAAAAAGAATTTAGCTCTGCTATCTTCATCTCTATAGATCTTAGCAACATACTTATCAAATTTAACAGACTCTATTGCTTTTGCGTCAAAAACGAAAGAAGAGTCTTTGGCAAAATTTGAAACGATTTGGTTTGATTTAGCATTATAATTTCCGTTTGGTACTTTATAAACTTTACCTTCCTTTGAAGTGATTTCAATTGTAGCATCCTCAAATGCAAAAGGAGATCCTATAACAGCGCTTGATTTACCATTTGCTAAGTAAGCACCTTGGTAATTAACCGCATTAAACATATTTTGCTGACTATTATCCATAGTTGCAGATGATAAGTTTGAGCTAAAACCGTTACTTCCTTGTGCAAAGGATAAGGTTGATACTAATAAAGTAAAAATAAATAAGTAGTTTTTCATGTGTGATTTTTTGAATGTGTGTGTGTGTGTGTGTGTGTGAATTATATTTAATTTGATTTTGAAATAACACTATAATAATTTAGAATTCTAATAACGTCATATTCTTCTTTGTATGATAAATTTTCATTTTTAACAAAGTCTTGAATTAACTTTTTATGATTAGACAATAGTTTTAAAACAGACTTTTTGTTCAGTTTAAATTCTGTTACAGTTTTATCATCAATAGTTATGCCATAGCTGTCTGATAAACTAAACATATCAGAAGACGTTTTTTGTTTTGTTAAAACATTAATTTGACCATCAATAACTTTAGCTGAATACTTTTTCAACAACCTGATAGAAGCATGAGGCGTTAATTCAAAATAGAAATGGTCTTTATCGTTTTTATCTTTATATCGTGTAGCTGTATATTTATCAAACTTTACACTTTTAATGGTTTTGGATTGAAATACAAAAGAAGAGTCTTTGGCAAAATTAGATACAACTTCATCTGTACTTGCATTATAATTTCCGTTTGGCACTTTATATGATTTACCATCTGTAGTGTTAATTATAATAATAGCATCTTCAAAGGGAAATGGAGAACCAGAAACATCAGGTAGACTTGCATTAGCCAAATAATAACCTTGATAATTTACAGCATTAAATTTGTCTTGTAATCTAGAATTAAGATCTACTAAAGGAAGATTAGGATGCTTAGCTTGACCTGTAGAAACTTCGTTTTTAATAACTTGTGCTGACACCGAAGTCATAACTATAAAAGCAATAAGTAAAAAGATAGGTTTCATATAAAAATGTTTGCTTAAATGTAAAAAAAAAGAGATAAACTTATAAAGCTTATCTCTCTTTTAATAATAATTTAACAGCAAATTAAGAAACTATTCTTCTTCATTTGAAGCAACTGGAGGAGTAACAGTATTACTACTACCACCTCTACGACTTCTACGAGTAGTTTTCTTAGCTTTTTTATCTGCATTGTAGATTTCGTTGTAATCTACTAATTCAATCATTGCCATATCAGCGTTATCACCTAAACGGTTTCCTAACTTGATAATTCTAGTATATCCACCTGGACGATCACCAATTTTAGCAGCAACATCTCTAAAAAGTTCAGTTACAGCTTCTTTTTGACGCAATTTAGAAAATACTAGACGTCTGTTGTGCGTCGTATCATCTTTAGCCTTAGTGATTAATGGCTCAATAAATCCTTTTAAAGCTTTAGCTTTAGCAACAGTTGTGTTAATACGTTTATGTTCTATTAAAGAACAACCCATATTTGCCAACATTGATTTTCTGTGAGCAGTTTTTCTACCTAAATGGTTTACTTTTTTTCCGTGTCTCATGACATTTGTTTTTAATCATCATCTTGCTCAAACTCTTTATGAGGAGCAAAATATGATGTATTAGTCTTTATCTAGTTTGTATTTTGAAAGATCCATTCCGAAATTTAATCCTTTAACATTTACTAGCTCTTCAAGCTCTGTTAAAGATTTCTTTCCAAAATTACGGAACTTCATTAAATCATTTTTATTAAAAGATACTAAGTCTCCTAAAGTATCTACCTCTGCTGCTTTTAAACAATTTAGAGCACGAACAGAAAGGTCCATATCTACTAATTTAGTTTTAAGTAACTGTCTCATGTGAAGTGATTCTTCATCATAAGTTTCAGTTTGAGCAATCTCATCAGCTTCTAATGTAATACGCTCATCAGAGAATAACATAAAGTGGTGAATCAGAGTTTTTGCAGCTTCTGTTAATGCATCTTGAGGCGTAATAGAACCATCAGTCTGAATTTCGAAAACTAATTTTTCGTAATCCGTTTTTTGTTCTACACGATAATTCTCAATGCTGTACTTAACATTTTTAATTGGTGTGTAAATTGAATCAGTAAAAATAGTACCTATTGGTGCTGAAGCTTTTTTGTTTTCTTCTGCAGGAACATATCCTCTACCTTTTTCAACAGTAATTTCCATGTTGATATTTACCTTAGAATCTAAGTTACAAATCACTTGATCTGTATTTAATACTTGGAAACCTGAAATAAATTTCTGGAAATCTCCTGCTACAATTTTGTCTTGACCAGAAATTGAAATCGAAATAGATTCGTTATCCACATCCTCTATTTGACGCTTAAAACGAACTTGTTTAAGATTTAAAATAATTTCTGTTACGTCTTCAACAACACCTGCTATTGTTGAAAACTCGTGGTCTACACTTTCTATTCTAACAGATGTGATAGCAAACCCTTCTAGAGAAGATAATAAAACTCTTCTTAAAGCATTTCCTACTGTTAGTCCATAACCTGGTTCTAAAGGTCTGAATTCGAATTTACCTTCGAAGTCAGTTGAATCAATCATTATTACCTTATCAGGCTTTTGGAAATTAAATACTGCCATAATTTTTCTTCGTTTTAATTGTTATTTAGTTGCGCGGTTTATAAGTTTGAAGAAGCACAAATAAACCCTTTGGCTAAACACCAATGTTAATAATTTATTATTTAGAGTATAATTCTACGATGAATTGCTCATTAATATTTTCTGGGATTTGGATTCTAGCAGGAACAGAAACGTAAGTACCTTCCTTTTTCTCGCTATTCCAAGTAATCCACTCATATACATTACTAGAGTTTGATAAAGATCTATCAATAGACTCTAAAGATTTAGACTTCTCTCTTACAGCAACAACATCTCCAGCATTAAGTTGGTATGAAGGTATGTTTACTAACTCTCCATTAACAGTAATATGTCTGTGAGATACAAGTTGTCTTGCTCCGCTTCTAGAAGGAGATAATCCCATTCTAAACACTACATTATCTAATCTAGATTCACAAATTTGAAGTAATACTTCACCTGTGATTCCTTGAGCTGCAGTTGCTCTTTTAAACATGTTTCTGAATTGACGCTCTAAAATACCGTAAGTATATTTAGCTTTTTGCTTTTCCATTAATTGGATTGCGTACTCAGATTTTTTACCACGTCTTCTGTTGTTTCCATGTTGACCTGGTGGGTAATTTCTTTTCTCAAAAGACTTATCGTCTCCGAATATAGCTTCACCAAATTTACGAGCTATTTTAGTTTTAGGACCAGTATATCTTGCCATTTTTAAATTGATTTAAGAGTGATTATGAATTAAGGTCTAAATCTTATCCTTCGATAATCGTTAATCTCTTTGTTGATACTTGTTTTAAATTTTCAGTTTGCAAATTTATACAAAAAATTAATACCATCTGATAAACAGACGATATTAATTTTTTTATTGCTTAAGTAAAGTACTATGTAGTAAACTTATACTCTTCTTCTTTTAGGAGGACGACAACCATTATGTGGTAATGGAGTAACATCAATTATTTCTGTTACTTCAATTCCTGCATTATGGATAGATCGTATAGCAGATTCTCTACCATTTCCAGGTCCTTTAACATAAACCTTTACCTTTTTTAATCCAGCTTCTTTAGCTACTTCAGAAGCGTCTTCTGCTGCTAATTGTGCTGCATAAGGTGTGTTTTTCTTAGAACCTCTAAATCCCATCTTACCAGCAGATGACCATGAAATGACATCTCCCTTTTTATTTGTAAGTGAAATAATGATATTGTTGAAAGAAGCAGTAATGTGAGCTTCTCCAACAGCGTCAATAATAACTTTACGTTTTTTTGTGCTTTTAGCGTTTGTCTTTGCCATACTACTTATTATTTAGTTGCTTTTTTCTTGTTAGCAACTGTTTTTCTTCTTCCTTTTCTTGTTCTAGAGTTATTCTTAGTACGTTGACCTCTTAAAGGTAAACCAACTCTATGACGAATTCCTCTGTAACAACCAATATCCATTAAACGCTTAATGTTTAATTGTGTTTCAGAACGTAATTCACCTTCAATAGTATAAGTACCTACAGTTTCACGGATTGCTCCAATTTGATCATCTGTCCAGTCTTGTACTTTGATGTTTTCGTCAACTTTAGCCTCAGCTAAAATTTCTTGAGCTCTACTTCTACCTACTCCGTAGATATAAGTTAATGAGATCACTCCTCTTTTTTGTTTTGGTATGTCTACACCTGCGATTCTTGCCATAATTACCCTTGTCTTTGTTTGAATCTAGGATTCTTTTTGTTAATGACGTAAAGTCTACCTTTTCTGCGCACAATCTTACAATCTGCACTTCTCTTTTTAATTGATGCTCTTACTTTCATCGTATTAGTATCTATAGGTTATACGAGCCTTAGTTAAATCATAAGGACTCATTTCTAGTTTAACTTTATCTCCTGGTAACAACTTAATATAATGCATACGCATCTTACCCGAAATATGTGCGGTCACAATATGACCATTTTCTAATTCAACACGGAACATAGCATTTGATAATGCTTCAATTATAGTTCCGTCTTGTTCTATTGCTGCTTGTTTTGCCATAGTTAAAATATTAAGCTACTGCTTTTCTGTTTTTACCAGTTTTCATCAAGCCATCATAGTGTCTATTTAACAAGTAACTATTTACTTGTTGCATAGTGTCAATTGCAACTCCAACCATAATTAATAAAGATGTACCTCCGAAAAATAAAGCCCAACCAGATTGAACGTTAAGTAACTTAACAATAAATGCTGGGAACACAGCTATTAATGCAAGAAAAATAGAACCTGGTAAAGTTATTTGAGACATAATTTTGTCTAGATATTCAGAAGTTTCTGATCCTGGACGAATACCTGGAATAAATCCTCCGCTTCGTTTAAGATCATCAGCCATTTTATTTGTAGGAACGGTAATCGCAGTATAAAAATATGTAAATATAATAATCAATAATGCAAATACTAAATTATACCAAAATCCGAAGATGTCAGAGAAATTAGATTGTAACCATAATCCAGAAGCAGTATCTTTTAATAAAGATGAACCACCAATTAAACCAGGAACAAACATAATCGCTTGAGCAAAAATGATTGGCATTACACCAGAAGCATTAAGCTTTAAAGGAATATATTGTCTTGATCCAAATACATTTTTCTCGTAACCTCCAGTTGCTGAACGCCTAGCATATTGTACTGCAATCTTACGAACTGCCATTACTAACAAGATTGAAAGAAGAATAATAACAAACCAAATAACGATTTCAAATAAAATCATCATTACATTATTACCTGTTTCTAATCTAGAAGCAGCATTTTGTAAGAAAGATTTAGGAAGCGTAGCGATAATACCCACCATAATTAATAGTGATATACCATTACCAATTCCTTTATCTGTTATTTTCTCACCTAACCACATTGCAAAAATACAACCAGTTACTAGTATAACTATTGATGAGAAATAAAACATACCACCTTGCCCTAATAAAAAGGCCGAGTTTGGAATACCAAACATAGGTTGTAAACTAGCTAAATAACCTGGTGCCTGAACTAAACATATTGCTATAGTCAACCAACGTGTTATTTGAGTAATCTTTTTCTGACCACTAGCGCCTTCTTTTTGTAGTTTTTGCAAATAAGGAATAGCAATTCCCATTAATTGAACTACAATAGAAGCAGAAATATATGGCATAATTCCAAGTGCAAATACAGAAGCATTAGCAAATGCACCTCCTGTGAAGGCATTTAATATCCCAAAAATACCTTCTGATGTTCCAGTTTGTAGGCTTTCTAATTGGGTTGCGTCAATACCTGGTAATACTACTTGTGCTCCGAAACGATAAACTAAAAGTAGACCTAGTGTTACTAGAATTCTATTTCTTAGTTCTTCAATTTTCCAAACATTTTTTAATGTCTCTATAAATTTCATGCGTTCGATTGTTCTTATAAAGTTACAGCTTCTCCTCCTGCAGCTTCAATAGCAGCTTTTGCAGTAGCAGTAAATTTATGAGCTGTGATACTTAATTTAGCTTTTAACTCTCCTCTTCCTAAAATCTTAACTAGCTCGTTTTTACCAGCTAAACCAAGACCTACTAAAGTATCAAAATCTAAAGTATCTTTAATTTTCTTATCGTCAACTAATTGTTGAATAACATCTAAGTTAACACCTTGATGCTCTATACGATTAATGTTAGTAAAACCAAACTTAGGCACTCTACGTTGAAGTGGCATTTGCCCTCCTTCGAAACCTACCTTCTTAGAATAACCAGATCTTGACTTAGCTCCTTTGTGACCACGTGTCGCAGTACCACCTTTTCCAGAACCTTGTCCTCTACCTATTCTTTTACCTTGATTTTTAACTGAACCTTCTGCAGGTTTTAAATTACTTAAATCCATTTTCAGTATTATTATTTAGTTTCTTCTACAGAAACTAAGTGGTTTACTTTTGCTACCATACCTAAAATATTAGGTGTAGCCTCATGTTCTATAGTTTGTCCAATCTTCTTAAGACCAAGAGCTAATAAAGTTCTTTTTTGTCTTTGAGTTCTGTTGATTGCACTTTTAACTTTTGTTACTTTTATCTTCGACATTGCTGTTGTGATTATCCGTTAAAAACTTTTTCTAAAGAAACACCTCTTTCACGAGCAATCGTTTTAGGGTCTCTTAATTGTAATAAAGCATCAAAAGTAGCCTTAACAACATTATGTGGATTTGATGAACCTTGAGATTTAGATAAAACATCATGTACACCTACTGCCTCTAAAACTGTTCTCACAGCTCCACCAGCAATAACTCCTGTTCCAGGAGCTGCAGGAATAATATTTACTCTTGCTCCACCAAATTTACCTTTTTGTTCATGAGGTAATGTTCCTTTCATGATAGGGATACGAACTAGGTTTTTCTTAGCATCTTCTATTGCTTTTGCAATTGCACTAGCAACATCTTTTGATTTTCCTAAACCTTGACCTACAACACCAGCTTCATCTCCAACCACTACGATTGCAGAAAAACCAAATGCTCTACCTCCTTTAGTTACCTTAGTAACTCTTTGCACACCAACTAAACGATCTTTAAGATCTAATCCACTTGGTTTTACTAACTCTGCGCTTTTGTATTTTTGATACATAATTTCTTAGAATTTAAGTCCTCCTTCTCTAGCTCCTTCAGCTAACGATTTTACTCTACCATGATATAAATAACCACCTCTATCAAAAGCGATCGTTTCAACACCAGCCTTCAAGGCTTTTTCTGCGATAGACTTACCTACTAATGCAGCTAGTTCTACTTTATTTCCTTTTGCAGCAATATCTTTATCTCTAGAAGATGAAGCAGCTAATGTTTTACCAGTAACGTCATCTACTAATTGAGCATAAATTTCTTTATTACTTCTAAAAACAGCTAATCTAGGTCTTGCTTCTGTACCAGAAACAACCTTACGGATTCTGTTTTTAATTCTTATTCGTCTTTCGTTTTTTGTTAACGCCATAACTAATTATTATGCTGATTTACCTGCTTTTCTTCTTAATACTTCTCCAACAAACTTAATACCTTTTCCTTTGTACGGTTCAGGTCTTCTAAATCCTCTGATTTTAGCAGCAACTTGTCCTACTAATTGTTTATCATGAGAAGTTAATTTGATTATTGGATTCTTACCCTTATCAGACACAGTTTCTACTTGTACTTCTGGTGCTAAACTTAAAATAATGTTGTGTGAAAAACCTAAAGCTAGTTCAAGGACATTACCTTGATTAGAAGCTCTATAACCTACACCAACTAATTCTAATTGTTTAGTCCAACCTTTTGAAACACCTTCAATCATATTAAAAACTAATGAACGGTATAAACCATGCTTAGCTTTTTGATCTTTAGTATCTGTAGAACGTGTTACTAATACATTTCCATCTTCAACTTTTACTTCAACAGTATCAAAATATTGAGTTAACTCACCTAATTTTCCTTTTACTGTTATTGTATTGTTATCAACTGTTACAGTTACTCCTTCTGGAATGGCAACTGGATTATTTCCTATTCTTGACATTTTCTTCTGGATTTTAAATTAGTAAACGTAACATAAAACTTCACCACCAACGTTTTCTCTTTGCGCTTGCTTTCCAGTCATTACTCCGTGAGAAGTAGAAACGATTGCAATACCTAAACCATTAAGTATACGTGGTAATTCTGTAGAACTAGAATATTTACGTAAACCAGGCTTACTGATTCTTTGCAATTTTCTAATTACAGGTTCTTTTGTTTCCTTATTGTATTTTAAGGCAATTTTGATTGTACCTTGAACAGTAGAATCATCGAACTTATAACTTAAAACATATCCTTGATCGAATAATATTTTAGTAATGTCCTTTTTTAAATTTGAAGCAGGAATTTCTACAACTCTGTGATTAGCACGCACTGCGTTTCTAATTCTAGTTAAGTAATCTGCTATTGGATCTGTATACATATGTATTTATTTGCGGACTTGGTTTTCAGAATATCCCGAACCTAAGACCAATTAAAATTTTACCAACTTGCTTTTTTAACACCTGGTATTAAACCTTGATTTGCCATTTCTCTAAACATAACACGAGAAAGTCCAAAGGTACGCATATATCCCTTTGGTCTACCTGTTAATTTACATCTATTATGTTGACGTATAGGCGATGCGTTTTTAGGTAACTTTTGTAATGCTTGATAATCTCCAGCTTCTTTAAGAGCTTTACGTTTTTCAGCATATTTAGCTACTGTCTTCGATCTTTTAACCTCGCGGGCTTTCATTGATTCTTTAGCCATAACTTAGTTTTTTTGAAAAGGTAACCCTAATTCTGTTAATAATGATTTTGCTTCTTTATCTGTTTCAGCAGAAGTTACAAATGTAATATCCATTCCGTCAATTTTATTAACTTTGTCAATATTTATTTCTGGAAAGATAATTTGTTCAGTAACTCCTAAATTGTAGTTACCTCTTCCGTCAAAACCTGTAGCTTTTATTCCGTTAAAATCTCTAACACGTGGAAGTGCAGAAGTTATTAAACGATCTAAAAACTCATACATTCTTTCTCCTCTTAACGTAACTTTAGCACCAATTGGCATTCCTTTACGTAATTTGAAAGTTGCAACATCTTTTTTAGATAAAGTAGATACAGCTTTTTGACCTGTGATAGTTGTAAATTCATCAACTGCATAGTCAACCAATTTCTTGTCAGCAACTGCAGCCCCAACACCTCTAGATAATACTATCTTTTGTAGTTTTGGCACTTGCATTACATTACTGTATCCAAATTCTTCTGTAAGAGCAGCAATTACTTTGCTTTTATACTCTTCTTTTAGTCTCGGTGAATATTCCATAACTATATTACTTCATTTGATTTTTTAGAAAATCTGACTTTCTTATCACCTTCCATTCTAAATCCTACTCTAGTCTCTTCTCCTTTAGAAGTTAATAAAGATAGGTTAGAAATGTTGATAGATGCCTCTTTTTCTACAATACCACCTTGAGGATTTTGTGCACTTGGTTTAGTATGTTTCTTAACCATGTTTACTCCTTCAACTATAGCTTTGTTCTTCTCGATAAATACTTTTTGTACTTTACCTTCAGAACCTTTATGATCACCAGCTATAACCTTGACGATATCTCCTGTTTTTATTTTTAGCTTTGTCATTTTTTTATCAATTAAAGCACCTCTGGTGCCAATGATACAATTTTCATGAATTGTTTATCACGAAGTTCTCTAGCTACAGGTCCAAAAACACGTGTACCTCTCATTTCTCCCGTAGGATTTAAAAGGACACAAGCGTTATCATCAAATCTGATATAAGATCCGTCTGGACGTCTAACTTCTTTTTTAGTACGCACAACTACTGCTGTTGATACTGCTCCTTTTTTAATGTTTCCATTAGGAGTTGCATCTTTAACAGTGACAACAATTTTGTCACCTACAGAAGCATATCTTCTTTTAGTACCACCTAAAACACGGATAGTTAATACTTCCTTTGCTCCAGTGTTATCTGCTACTCTTAGTCTTGATTCTTGTTGTACCATAATTACTTCGCTCTTTCAATTATTTCAACTAATCTCCAACATTTAGATTTACTTAAAGGTCTTGTTTCCATGATCTTTACTGTATCTCCAATATTACAATCGTTTGTCTCATCGTGTGCAACATATTTTTTAGTTTTCAACACGAATTTTCCGTACATAGGGTGTTTTACTTTTTTAACTTCTGCAACAACAATTGATTTTTGCATCTTGTTACTAGTAACGATCCCGATACGCTCTTTTCTTAAGTTTCTTTTTTCCATCTTGTAAGCAGAATTATTTTAAATCTCTTTTAGTTAATTCTGTTGCAATTTTTGCAACCGTACGTCTTACTTGACGTAATTGAATAGGATTCTCTAAAGGAGAAACTGCATGAGCCATTTTTAAATCTGAATAGCTCTTCTTTGTTTCACTAAGTTTCTCTTGTAACTCAGCTACAGATAATTCTTTAATTTCTGATTGTTTCATAATATCAAATAAATTATGCTTCGTAATCTCTAGCGATTACAAACTTAGTTTTTACTGGTAATTTTTGAGCTGCAAGTCTTAATGCTTCTTTAGCTACTTCTAAAGGCACTCCTCCAACTTCAAAAAGGATTCTTCCTGGTTTAACAACTGCTGCCCAATATTCTACTGCTCCTTTACCTTTACCCATACGTACTTCAAGAGGCTTTTTTGTAATCGGCTTATCTGGAAATATTTTAATCCAAAGTTGACCTTCTCTTTTCATGTAACGTGTAGCTGCAATACGAGCTGCTTCTATTTGACGTGATGTTAAAAAATTAGAATCCAATGATTTTATTCCAAAAGTTCCGTTTGAAAGTAAGTGACCTCTACCAGAGTTCCCTTTCATACGTCCCTTTTGCATTTTTCTAAATTTTGTTCTTTTAGGCTGTAACATTTTTTCTGTTCTTTAAAAAATTACTTTCTACGACGTTGTTGTGGTTTTGAACCTCCTTGACGTCCACCTTTTCCTTGCTTCTTAGCTAAGCCAACAAGAGGAGAAAGCTCTCTTTTACCATATACTTCACCTTTCATGATCCATACTTTAACCCCTAATCTACCGTAAGTAGTATGAGATTCAACTAAAGCATAATCAATATCGGCTCTAAAAGTTGATAAAGGAATACGTCCTTCTTTGTAGTGTTCTGAACGTGCCATTTCAGCTCCATTCAAACGACCACTAATCTGTACTTTAATTCCTTCAGCATTCATACGCATTGTTGCAGCAATAGCCATTTTAATTGCACGTCTATAAGAAATTCTATTTTCAATTTGACGAGCAATACTAGTTGCTACTAAAAACGCATCAAGTTCAGGTCTCTTAATTTCAAAGATGTTAATCTGAACTTCTTTACCTGTAATTTTCTTAAGTTCTTCTTTCAACTTGTCTACCTCTTGTCCACCTTTTCCGATAATAATACCAGGTCTAGCAGTAGTGATAGTAACGGTTACAAGTTTTAAAGTTCTCTCAATAATTACACGAGATACACTAGCTTTAGATAAACGCGCGTGAACGTATTTTCTAATCTTATCGTCTTCGGCAAGTTTATCACCATAATCGTTTCCTCCGTACCAGTTAGATTCCCATCCTCTGATAATTCCTAAGCGATTTCCGATTGGATTTGTCTTTTGTCCCATATCTATCTTAGCTTTGTGTTTTATTATTAGCTCCAACCACGATAGTTACGTGGTTTGAGCGTTTTCTTATTCTGTGAGCACGTCCTTGTGGTGCTGGACGTAATCTTTTTAACATAGATCCACCATCTACTCTTATTTCTTGAACAAATAATTCAGCATCTTCGATACTTGCATCTTCATTCTTAGCTTGCCAATTAGCTATCGCAGAAAGTAATAATTTCTCTAAACGATTTGAAGCTTCTTTTTGACTAAACTTTAAAATATTAAGTGCCTTTTCTACGCGTTCACCTCTTACTAAATCGGCTACTAAACGCATTTTTCTTGGTGACGTAGGACAGTTATTAAGTTTAGCGAAAGCTATTTGCTTTTTACCTTCCTTAATAGCGTCTGCCATTTGTTTTTTACGACTTCCCATAGCTTACTTTTTACCTTTATTTTTAGCACCAGCGTGACCTCTAAAAGATCTTGTTGGTGAAAATTCTCCTAACTTATGTCCAACCATGTTTTCTGTAACGTAAACTGGAACAAACTGACGACCGTTATGAACTGCTATTGTTTGCCCAACAAAATCAGGTGTTATCATACTTGCTCTTGACCAAGTTTTAATAACAGTCTTTTTGTTAGCTTCCACATTGTCAGCTACTTTTTTCTCTAATTTATAGTGAACGTAAGGTCCTTTTTTTAATGA
>NZ_DCQO01000010.1:0-4719 GCF_002323495.1 Olleya sp. UBA1516 | reverse complement strand
TTTTTTAATGATCTTGCCATGATTTCTTATTTCTTTCTACGTTCTACAATATATTTATTACTCGCTTTAGTTTTAGAACGTGTTCTATATCCTTTAGCTGGTATACCGTTTCTAGAACGTGGATGTCCACCTGATGACTTACCTTCACCACCTCCCATTGGGTGATCAACTGGATTCATTACAACTGGTCTTGTTCTTGGTCTTCTACCTAACCATCTACTACGTCCAGCTTTACCTGAAACAAGTAACTGATGATCTGAATTAGAAACTGCTCCTATCGTTGCCATACATGTAACTAAAATTAATCTAGTTTCACCTGATGGTAATTTAATAGTAGCAAACTTACCATCTCTAGCCATTAACTGAGCAAAAGCTCCAGCACTTCTTGCCATTACAGCACCTTGTCCCGGTCTTAACTCAACACATGAGATAATTGTTCCTAATGGAATATTAGCTAATGGCATTGCATTTCCAATTTCCGGAGAAGAACCTTCACCTGAAACAACAGTTTGACCTACTTGTAAACCATTTTGAGCAATGATATAAGTTTTCTCACCATCTTGGTAATTCAATAATGCGATAAACGCTGTTCTGTTTGGATCGTATTGTATTGATGCCACTTCAGCAGGAATACCTGCTTTAGATCTTTTGAAATCAATTATACGATATCTACGTTTGTGACCACCACCTTTATAGCGCATGGTCATACGTCCTTGACTGTTTCTACCACCTGATCGTTTTTTCGGAGCTAATAAGCTTTTTTCCGGCTTGTCAGTAGTAATGGCGTCAAATCCGTTTACTACTCTAAATCGCTGACCTGGTGTGATTGGTTTTAATTTTCTTACTGACATTTGTCTTTAATTACATGTTAGTGTATAAATCAATCATTTCACCTTCCGCCAGTTGTACAATTGCTTTTTTCTTAGCATTTGTTTTACCATGTTGAATACCAGTTTTAGTAAACTTGGTACTTCTATCTGGACGGACATTTATAGTACGAACTTTTTCAACAGAAACTCCATAAGCAGCTTCCACTGCTTTTTTGATTTCTACCTTGTTCGCCTTAGTGTTCACAAAGAAACTATAGCAGTTGTTTAACTCGCTATTAGCAGTTGCTTTTTCTGTGATTATAGGTTTAATTAAGATATTCATTTTGCTTCTATTTACTTAAATTCGACTCAATTCCTTCTAAAGAGCTCTCTAAAAGGACAACTTGATTTGCATTTAATATTTTGTAAGTACTTAATTCTGAGGCCATTATAACTTCTGAGCCTTTCAAATTACGTGACGACAAATATACATTATTATTTGACGTACCCAACACAAACAGTGATTTTTTGTTTTGTAGGTCTAACGCATTTAATACAGCTGTAAAGTTTTTAGTCTTTGGAGCATCAAAATTAAAGTCCTCTAGGACGATAATAGACTTTTCATTTGCCTTAATACTTAAAGCCGATTTACGCGCTAAACGTTTTAAGCTTTTATTAAGTTTGAATGAATAGTTTCTAGGTCTTGGTCCGAACATACGTCCTCCACCTCTAAAAACTCCTGACTTAATACTACCTGCTCTGGCAGTACCTGTACCTTTTTGTTTTTTAATCTTACGTGTACTTCCAGTAATCTCAGCACGCTCTTTAGCTTTGTGAGTTCCCTGTCTTTGATTTGCTAAGTATTGCTTAACATCCAAATATACAGCATGATTATTAGGTTCAATAGCAAAAACACCATCAGAAAGGTCTGCCTTTCTACCTGTTTCTTTTCCGTTTATATCTAAAACTGCTACTTTCATTATTTTCTGATAATTACATAAGCGTTTTTATGTCCAGGTACACAACCTTTAACAACTAGTAAGTTCTTTTCAGGAACTACTTTTAAAACTCTTAAATTTTCAACTTTAACTGAATCTGTTCCCATTCTACCTGCCATACGCATTCCTTTGAATACTCTTGCTGGATAAGATGCTGCTCCAATAGATCCTGGTGCTCTTAAACGGTTATGTTGTCCGTGAGTAGCTTGACCTACACCACCAAACCCATGACGTTTTACAACTCCTTGGAATCCTTTTCCTTTTGATGTACCTGATACATCAACAAATTCACCTTCTACAAAGTGCTCTACAGTGATTGCATCACCTAACTTGTACTCCGCATCAAAACCTTTAAATTCAACGATTTTGCGTTTTACAGAAGTCCCTGCTTTTTTAGCATGACCTAAGTCAGCTTTAGTAGCACTTTTTTCTGTCGCGTCATCGAAACCAAGTTGCACAGCATTATAACCGTCAACTTCTTCAGTTCTGACTTGGGTAACGATACATGGTCCAGCTTCGATTACTGTACATGGTACATTCTTACCATTTTCATCGAAAATGCTGGTCATACCGATTTTTTTTCCAATTAACCCAGACATAATTATTATTTATTTATTATTACTATTTATTAAAAAATATTCAAGGCCGAAAATACGTTTCAGCCTTGAATTGTATTTTTACCGTTTTTCCTTCGCTCGAAGCTTAGGACATGTTTCGCTTAAAATCTTTAAACGAATAAATTACTTATACTTTAATTTCAACTTCTACTCCACTTGGTAATTCAAGTTTCATTAAAGCATCAATAGTCTTTGAAGATGAAGAGTAAATATCTAATAATCTCTTGTAAGAGCTTAATTGAAATTGTTCTCTAGACTTCTTATTTACGTGTGGTGAACGTAATACAGTAAAGATTTTTTTATGAGTTGGTAATGGAATTGGTCCAGTTACTACAGCTCCAGTACTTTTTACTGTCTTTACAATCTTCTCAGCAGATTTATCTACTAAATTGTGATCGTAAGATTTTAATTTTATTCTAATTTTTTGACTCATTTCTTTAAGATTTACGATTCAACGCCTTTAGCAGCTTTAATTACTTCTTCTGAAATATTAGAAGGAGTTTCAGCATAATGTGAAAATTCCATTGTAGAAGTTGCTCTACCAGAAGATAATGTTCTTAATGTTGTAACATAACCAAACATTTCAGATAATGGCACAGTAGCTTTAATTGTCTTAGCTCCAGCACGATCACCCATACCTTCCATCATACCTCTTCTTCTATTTAAATCTCCAACAATGTCACCCATATTTTCTTCAGGAGTAATTACCTCAAGCTTCATGATAGGCTCCATTATTACAGCTTTAGCAGCTTTAGCACAGTTTTTAAATCCTAGCTTAGCAGCCAACTCAAAAGATAATTGATCAGAATCCACATCATGGTAAGATCCATCTTTCAAAGTAACTTTCATTGAATCGATTTCATAACCTGCTAATGGACCGTTAACCATTGCCATCTTAAATCCTTTTTCAATTGAAGGGATAAATTCCTTAGGAACGTTACCACCTTTAATTACAGATTCAAACTGTAATCCAACAACACCTTCGTCTGCTGGTTCAACAGTAAATACGATATCGGCAAATTTACCACGCCCACCTGATTGTTTCTTATAAACTTCTCTATGATCTGCCGATGCAGTAATAGCTTCTTTATATTCAACTTGAGGTTGACCTTGATTAACTTCTACTTTAAACTCACGTCTTAAACGATCTACAATTACATCTAAGTGAAGCTCTCCCATTCCAGAAATAATAGTCTGACCTGAAGCCTCATCTGAACGCACTGTAAACGTTGGATCTTCTTCTGCTAATTTAGCTAAACCAATACCTAATTTATCAACATCAGCTTTAGTTTTAGGCTCAACCGCAATACCAATTACTGGATCTGGGAAGTCCATAGACTCTAAAATGATTGGATGATCTTGGTCTGATAAAGTATCTCCTGTTTTGATAGATTTAAATCCAACAGCAGCTCCAATATCACCAGCCTCGATAAAATCAATTGCATTTTGCTTGTTAGCATGCATCTGATAGATACGAGAGATACGTTCTTTTTTACCAGAACGATTATTTAACACATAAGAACCTGCATCTAAACGACCAGAATAAGCTCTAAAAAATGCTAAACGTCCTACGAAAGGATCCGTTGCAATTTTAAACGCTAATGCTGCGAAAGGTTCGTCAACACTTGGCTTACGTAATTCTTCTTTTTCAGTATCTGGATTCATTCCTTTAATACCTTCCTTGTCCATTGGAGAAGGCAAGTAACGACATACAGCATCTAACAAGAACTGTACACCTTTATTTTTAAAAGCTGAACCACAAATCATAGGAATGATAGCCATATCCATTACAGCAGCTCTAAGCGCTTTATGCACTTCTTCTTCTGTAATTGAATCTTCATCTTCCATGAATTTCTCTAAAAGATTCTCGTCATAACTAGCTACTTCTTCAATTAAAAGTGCACGGTATTTACGAGCTTCTTCTTTCATATCCTCAGGAATTTCGATAACATCGAAAGTTGCTCCTTGAGTTTCATCGTGCCATACAATAGCACGGTTTTTTACTAAATCTATGATACCTTTAAAATCTTCTTCATCACCAATATTTAAAACAATTGGCACTGCGTTAGACTTTAACATATCTTTTACTTGTTGACAAACAGCTAAAAAGTCAGATCCTTGACGGTCCATCTTATTAACAAAACCAATTCTTGGCACTTTATAATTGTCTGCAAGTCTCCAGTTAGTTTCAGATTGAGGCTCAACACCATCAACTGCACTAAACAAGAATACTAAACCATCTAATACACGTAAAGATCTATTTACCTCTACAGTAAAATCAACGTGACCTGGAGT